>JAYVHR010000332.1:0-3795 GCA_043771075.1 Bacteriovoracaceae bacterium | reverse complement strand
TTGCAGGAAGGGCCAGAAGGCTTCTATTACCAAGAGCTCGCGGCCCACATTCACTTCTTCCCTGGACCCAGGCAATGATCTCTCCGCCAGACAGAAGTTTTGCCACCTCGCCTGAAAGATCCACTGGTAAGGAAACGTCGTAATCCCGGAAAACATTTTTAATTTCGGAAGCTGTCGGCACAGATGATTCAACTCCCCGACTGGAAGTCAGTTTTTCCCATAAAGTGGGAGACCAATTGTCAGCTGCAGTCTCGAAGAAAAAGCTCGCCGCGCATCCCAGCGCAATACTTTCGTCTCCCGGATTGGGTGGAATATATACACGATCGAAAAATTTACGGCTGACAAGTTTCCCATTGAACGTACAGTTGAGAGCGCACCCACCTGTTAAGATAAAATTTTTTTCAGCTGGGTATTTTGCTTTAACTTCTTTCAGGAAATTCATGAGAAATGATTCAAAACTTTCCTGAACCGTTGCCGCCAGATTCTGATAAACTTTTAAATTTTCGGATGACTGCCATTCCGCCTTGGACTTACCGGCGTATTGCTTTTTCCAGTCTAGGCTTTCAAGAAAGGATGAGTAATCCGTCACAACTCCGGAACTGTTTCCGAACGGTGCCAGTCCCATGACTTTTCCCGCTTCGGTCTTAGTGTTGAAGATAAATTCAGAAGCCTTCTCATAGAAAATCCCCACTCCTTCGCAGAAGTTTTGCCCCGGAATTCTACTGGGAGTGAAACGAAGATACTTTTTCTCAAGAAGTTCCAGTTTCCGGTCGCGCCAACGGAAAAGGCTCAGGTACTCATAGCCGGATTCCGATTTAGTGCCGGCACCATCGAGGATGAGAATGAGCGCATTCTCGAAGGGGTTAAATAAAACAGCCGCCCAGGCGTGGGCCTCATGGTGAGAAACAACCTTGATCTCAGAATGGAGCGTTGAGAAAGCGGACAGATTTTGTCCCTTCAATCTTTCCTTGAGAGGTAAACGGGAATCTACATATTCTTCAAACTCAAGAGTCGTTTGAACATCCCGATTCTCTCTGATTTCGATGGTTTTCCCCTGGAATACCGGTGAGAGGAGAACCAAGGGTTTTTCCGGCCAGGCACCTGAGTTTTTTATCCGGTTAAAGCGCTCAGTCAGGGCCACTTGAGCGCCACGAAAATTTGCTAATGGAATGATCGCCACAGAGGAATTGAAAATAGTCTTCCCCAGCCCTACGGAATATTCCGTAGTCTGCCCTCTCACAGTGCTTGTTTCTTTAGGTGTCACGATAGTTACCTTCTAGGCTATAATTGAAGCACTTGGAGAATAAGATGTCATCGCCGGTTAACATTCATACGGAATGGGGCCCATTACGTGAAGTCGTAGTGGGGTCGGTCTTTAACATCAGTCCCCATAACGTCGATCTTTCCTTCAAGGTTTTCTTTCACGATAACGTGAAAAACATCCTGCTTAAGAATTCAGTCACGCTTCAGACAAAGCTCGTAGAAGAGAGGCAGGAGGACATGGATAACCTCGTGCGGGTACTTCAGGGCCTCGGGATCATCGTGAAGAGACCCCGTGATCTTAAGGAAGTGAAGAAGTTCACCACTCCGCATTTTGAAGACTACACTTCGCCATCAGACAATCCACGCGATCAGGTGCTTATCCTCGGGAATAAAATCATCGAGACTCCGAGCATCTGGCGGAAACGTTTTTTCGAGAACGATCTTCTGAAAGATATTTTCTATGAAAAGTTCAGGGCCGGGTCTCAGTGGATTTCCGCTCCCCGTCCGATGATGCGTGATGAATCGTATGATCTGAGCTATTCAAAGAGCAATGTGAACATCGCTTCAGAGCTTCACAATAACCAGAACAAAGATCTTTTCGAGATCATGTTCGATGGGGCCCAGTGCCTCAAGTTCGGCAAAGATATCGTGATGAATGTCTCCAACGAAAACCACCGCCAGGGACTCAAGTGGCTTCAGAGTGTGATCGGAGATACATATCGCATTCATCCCGTGCATCTTTGTGATCATCACATCGACAGCATGTTCATGCCGATCGCACCCGGCAGACTGCTTGTAAACACTGGTTCTCTTCCTTCGAAGATGGATAAGCTTCCGGCGTGGCTGAGATCCTGGGACATGATTCCAGTGGAAGTTGAAAGCGTCGGTGACTACAAGCTAAATCTTGCGAGTAAGGACATTTACACGAATGTTTTCCCGGTTGGCCCGAACAAAATTATCACGTTCAACGAATCCGAGGAACCGGATAAGAAGCTCTCCACAGTTCTTGAGCAACACAAGGTTGAGTACATCCATGTGAGGCTTCGTCACTCCCGTCTTTTTACCGGTGGTGTCCATTGCGCGACCCTCGATCTTGTCCGCGATGAAATTCTTGAGGACTACTCCTCATGAGTAAATGCCTCGTTCCCTTCAATCAGCTCTATCTCCATTCCTCCGGTGATGTCTATCCCTGTGCCTTTGTTCAGAACAATCCAGAGTTTGTCCTGGGAAATATCCAGAAGGAAAGTCTGGCCGCAATCTGGAAAGGGGAAAAGTCTGAGGAACTCAGGGCAAAACATAATGGCGTTCTCCCCGGGACCTGTGAAAAAAATCAATCGATCTTTCTTTGTGACAAAACCAGCCTTCGCACCCATTTTCATCCGACAGATTTAAAACTCCGTCGTCTCGACATCATGCTCGACTCTGCCTGTAACCTCACCTGTGTCATGTGCACTAATATCTATGACAAGAATGGAGGCTTTAAGGAAAAGTTTTTCTGGGAGAACAATGATGATGTCTTTCAATCGCTGAACGAAGTCGAACTTGTCGGAGGCGAACCCCTTATTTCTCCGTATTTTTATCGTATCGTTGACCGGGTCTCAGCCATCAATCCTGATTGCGAGTGGCGCCTGACGACAAATGCGCATTTTCCAATTACAGAAAATCTCGTTAAGTCTTTCGGCAAGATGAAACTCAATACAATCAGCGTAAGTCTTGATTCTCTCAAGGCAGATGTCTTCCAGCAAATCCGCCAGCGCTCTGAATACAAGCTGGTGTATGACAATATTTTCTCACTCAAGAAACTGATCCCGATTCTTCAGATCAATATGGTTGTCCAGGATACAAATTTTCGCGAACTCGCGGCTATGAGTCGCTGGACACAGGAAAACGGATTTGAGTTTCATCCGATACTACTTGTTTATCCCGATAAACATTCCATCGCCAAACTTCCTCGGGAAGATATGCGTACCTGGCTAATTGAAACGATGACTGCCAATGAAGAGCTAAAAGACAAAGAACTCTTTTTCTTCATTAAGAAGGCAATTTCCCTTTTTGGACTCAATAAGGATCTGGAAATTGTCGATGCGTATCTCAGACAGTTAAAACTCATGGATAAAAAATCATGAGTAAATCTAATATGTGTCCCCTTCCATGGATTTCACTCAGCGTCGGTGCTAAAGATTCACCAAGGCTTTGCTGTCATCAAAACGGTTTGTATCCAAAGACCGAAAATCTTCTGGCACTTGATCATGCCAAAACGGCAAGAGAACTCATGTTGGCAGGTCATATGCCGGCTGAATGCGGTCACTGCACCAGCCTTGAAGAGGCCAGTTGCCGGTCACCGCGACAGGACTATCTCGAAAGATTTACTTTTGAAGAGAACAAGGCTCCCATCATTAAGTACCTCGATCTGACTGTCGACAACGACTGCAATCTTGAATGCGTTATGTGTTCCCCTCTCTATTCAAGAAAACTTCATAGCTTCTATGAGAAAGAGTTGAAAATTTCGACAGAGAAAAACTGGGTCACGTC
>JAYVHR010000331.1:0-2844 GCA_043771075.1 Bacteriovoracaceae bacterium | reverse complement strand
CTTCGGAACGATCTCTCCCAGATGAGATTGAATCTTGTTGAAATACTGCGGGGGAACATTTTCCACCAGCAATGTTTTTTTCTGGGTGGCGACTTCGCCGATCAGACCCTCACCAAAGGCAATATCTTTCTGAGGAGTATCAATTTTTGAGAGAGCGTAGGTACTGACCTGTTGCAGTTGATTTTTTTCTGAGACCCAGTAAAACGCTCCGACCTGGGCATTAGTAAAAAGGACAAGGTGACTGAGAATACTTTTTCCGAGACTTGCTAAAACCTGCTCGCCTCTCATCTTCTCAGAAAGGGCAATCTGACCTTCACGCAGATACTCGAGTTCCCGGAATTTATCCCGAAGAGCTCCTTCGGTCTGCTTTCTTTCAGAGATATCTCTTTCGGTTGTCGCAATACCGGTCAGCTGGCCTTTATCATCGGTCAGCTTCGTGTTGGTGAGCCAAACATCGACAATTCTGCCGTCCTTGGTTTTTCTTTTTGTTTCAAGATTCGGAAGGAGTTCGCCCCGTTTGAGTGATGATAAAAACCCGCGCGCCTGCTCCTGATACTCTTTGGGAACGGTATCGACAATGTTCATGCTCAAGGCTTCTGCTTCTGAGTAGCCATAAATAATTTCCGCACCCCGATTCCACGCAAGAATATTTCCTTCGAGATCCTGGAAGGTAATGGCATCGTTGGAATCCTGAATAACCGTGGCCATGCGACGAAATTTCTCCAGGGTCTTGGTCTGTTCGGAAATGTCACGCTCAGTTGTGGCAATACCGGTCAGATTCCCTTTATCATCGGTGAGTTTTGTATTCGTAAGCCACACATCAATAATGCGACCGTCTTTATGTTTACGTTTGGTTTCGAGATTGGGGACGAGCTCTCCGCGCTTGAGCGAGGACAAAAAGGCGAGTGCTTCTTCCTGATACTCATTCGGCACAGTATCGACAATGTTCATGCTCAGGGCCTCGGCCTCTGAGTAACCATAAATAATTTCCGCACCCCTGTTCCATGCAAGAATATTTCCTTCGAGATCCTGGAAGGTAATGGCATCGTTGGAATCCTGAATAACGGTCGCCATGCGGCGGAATTTTTCGAGGGTCTTGGTCTGTTCGGAAATGTCACGCTCAGTGGTGGCAATCCCGGTCAGTTTCCCTTTCTCATCAGTCAGTTTGGTGTTGGTGAGCCACACATCAACAATCTTTCCGTCTTTGGTTTTACGTTTTGTTTCGAGTGTCGGAACTAACTTTCCACTTTTCAGGGCGGTGATGAAGGCCCGCGCTTCTTCCTGATAGGCAGTCGGAACCGTATCAACGATGTTCATGTTGAGCGCTTCCGCTTCCTGGTAACCATAAATAATTTCCGCACCTCTGTTCCAGGCAAGAATATTTCCTTCTAGATCCTGGAAGGTAATGGCGTCGTTGGAATCCTGAATAACTGTGGCCATGCGGCGGAATTTCTCAAGGGTTTTGGTTTGCTCGGTAATATCTCTTTCCGTCGTCGCAATACCCGTCAGCTTACCCTTGTCATCAGTGAGTTTTGTATTCGTGAGCCACACATCAATGATTCGACCGTCCTTGTGCTTCCGCTTCGTTTCCAGGTTGGGTACGAGTTCGCCGCGTTTAAGTGAGGATAAAAACGCACGTGCCTCTTCCTGGTATGCGGCCGGGACCGTATCTACAATATTCATCTTGAGGGCCTCGGCCTGCGAGTAGCCGTAAATGAATTCAGCTCCGCGATTCCATGCCAGAATGTTTCCTTCCAGATCCTGAAAGGTAATCGCGTCGTTGGAATCCTGAATAACAGTGGCCATCCTGCGGAATTTTTCCAGCGAGCCCATCTGCTTAGTCGCTGAAGCCGGCCTCTTCGCTTTTGATTTTATGGTCGGAGATTTCTTTAATGTGCTTATCGTCTTTTTCATCGGTCATACTTTTGTAATGATATTTATGAAGGGGATTTTCGGTAATTATCCACCTTATCCTCCTTATGACTGTGTGTCTCGTTATGGCACACATCATTTAATACCTGATGTTCGTTTGTATGCTCATCTACCACTGCGCCGATCTGATTAAACTTTATGAAGATTTAAGACTTCTTATGGTTCATGTGTGAGAGATTATCTGATAACTCAAGAAAGAATTTTATTCAGTAATGGGAAGAATCATATGTATCCAACAAAACTGCCGGAACTCAAATGGCCAAACTCCCTCCTGAGCGGTGGAAATGTGATGGGTAAGGTCATTCTGGAGCACGACTGGACCGGGTCCGCTCTTGGCCCGATGGAAAAATGGCCCGGGGGTCTTATTTCAACATTAACTACCGCAATGGGATCCCGTTTTCCGACTCTGATTTTCTGGGGAGCGGATTTCAACTGTCTCTACAATGATGGATATGCCGTGATTCTGGGAGATAAGAAAGACATTGCTCTGGGGTCTCCGTTCAAGGAAGTCTTGCCCGAGGCCTGGGATTCACTTTATGGAATGCTGAAAGAAGTACTGAGCACCGGCAAGGGAAGCTGGGCCGAGGATCAGATTTATTTTCTCGTTCGCAATGGCTATCCCGAAGAAAGTTATTTTACTTTTTCCTTCGCCAGGATTCTGGACGAAGTCAGTGGGGAAGGCGGAATCTCCTGTTCTGCGATTGAAACCACCGGCAAGGTCCTGTCCGATCGCCGGTTGAAAACGCTGCAGGAAATTTCCAATGAATCGACAGATAAAGGGACGGCGGAAGAAGCCGCCCTTGCCTGCGTCCGTGCGCTTAGTACAAATCCCCTGGACATTCCCTTCTTCGGTTTGTACTGGCTGGAAAAAGATTCCAGAAAGGGAAAACTGATTGGTTCCAAAAATGCGGA
>JAYVHR010000330.1:0-4427 GCA_043771075.1 Bacteriovoracaceae bacterium | reverse complement strand
CAAAAAGCGATGGCCCGTTTTCATCCTAACCGCCTGACGGAATGGGTAAATGGAAGAGTGGCCCTCACTCTCGCATTTAAGAAATCGGGAATCGATATTACCCCGCGGGACGAATTCATCGGCTACCAGAACATCAAAGGCCATGAGAATTATTCTTTCTCCATTTCCCATACTTCAGGCTGGGCCGGAGCTCTCATTTTAGATGGTGAGATCCAACCGGGACTCGACATTGAACCCAAAGACCGGGAAGTAGATGAAAATGTCCTGGAGAGGTTCTCACACCCGGATGACCATAACCTCGAGGCCCTTCTTCTTTGGTCCGCAAAAGAAGCGGCCTACAAGACACTTCCCAAACTCATTCAGGAAAAAATCTGGCTGCAAAGTATCCAGATTGGCGCCGGAACATTTTCCGGTGAAGGTTTCTCCGGGACGTGGGAGAGAAAAACTCATCCGGATCTCATGATTGTGGAAGCTCTCCGCGCAAAATAGTCAGGTTCTCGACACATTCGTTTTCCCTCTCTAGTATTTAACTATGGACTCCCGCCGCTACGTCATCTGCGATATTGAGGCCACCGGTCTGCATGAGGACAAAGATCTGATCGAGATCGCTCTCATCACATTTGAAGAAGATAAAATTGTCGAAATCTATGAGACGTTGATTAATCCCGAAGTGCCGGTTTCGGCTTTCGTGCGTGAGCTCACCGGAATCAACCAGCGCGAACTTGATCTCGCGCCAAAATTTCATGAAGTCGCGGACAGTATCCGCCTTCGCATCGATGGGAACACTTTTGTTTCTCACAACACGGCCTTTGATTTTGGCCTCCTTCAGAAAAAATTCAGTGAGCGCGGAGAAGAACTGAAGTGCCGTTCCATGTGCACCCTGAAAATGTCGGAAGAACTCATTCCTGGCATGCTCAATTATAATCTTGATGCCCTGGCCTCGTTCTTTGGCATCAGGATTCGGGATCGTCATCGCGCTGCCGGCGATGCACTCGCGACCCTCGGTGTTTTCCGTGAACTCATGAATCTCCGGATGAACACGAGATCATTTCCTCTCTGGCTTCCGCAACACGAAAAAATCCTTAAAAATATCCCGAAGAGAGCGGGGCTTCTGGAGTTTCTGGGCAGTGGTGGGAGTGTTCTCCGGACGGAAGCTGTCTCTGATCTTGAAAAGCGCGCCCGGGAACTTCTGGAAGTAAAACTTCACAACCGCGAGCTTCTGCTTAAGACATCCGATCTCCGTTACCGCACAACGGGATCGGCACTCATTGCTGAATTTGAAAGGCTGAAATTATTCCCGATTCATTATCACTGGGTAGTTCTTCTGGAGAGTAATGATCGGGGTCATCAGAAATTTGCGGTGAAGCCCTATCAGAAAGAAGTTCAAGGGATCTGGTATTATCCTACGTATGCCGAGGCACTGAAAAAATCACGTGAACTTAATGGCAAGATCCAGGACCGGAAATTCATCTACCAGGAAGGGGGAATTTCCAAAGAGGAGATTCTTCACTCCAATCAGAAAGCTTCTGACCTTTCCAGAGCGGAGCTTTTCCCGACTCCCCATCTCATTATCTTTGGAGAAGGACGGACCCTGAATGAGCGCTCATTCATCCTTGTCCGGAACGAGCATGTCGCGGGGTATGGATTCACTGACTCTTCTGAGGAGAGTATTCTCCGCAATCCCGAAGCCTGGGTGACCCGCAATTATAATAAGAACCTGGGAGTTGATCTCGCAGCGAGACGCTATCTGAGGGTCTTAAAAAACCAGCGGCAAAAAACCGAAAGCTGGCGGAGCCTTTCGGTGAAGCCTGTGGTACAAAAGAACCATGAATCCAAAGCAATTTAAATCTACCAAGCGTTTCTCCGGTTTCCCGTGCACCCACAGACAGTGGAAGGCCGAATCTCACTGCCGGTTTGTTCATGGCTATTCCCGCGAATTTTATTTTGAGTTCGCAGCGAATGAACTGACGAAGGAAGGATGGATCGTTGATTTTGGCGGGCTCAAGGAATTAAAAACCTGGCTCAACCAGATGTTCGATCACACTTTCCTGGTTGCTCAGGATGATCCGGAGCTTCCGGTGTTTGAAAAACTTCATAAGAGTGGAGCTCTTGATTTGCGGGTTCTTCCGAACCCGGGAATGGAGGGCACTGCTGAATACGTTTATCAGAAAGCATCGGAAATTCTCACGAAGCTATATGGAAAACGCGCGTGGATCACGATGGTGGAAGTCCGTGAGAACGAAAATAATTCCGCTCAATACATTCCATGATCCTCTGGCAACAATTTGTCCGCTCTCCCTGCTTTCCTGATTGCAGCTGCGAATACATGCAGGTCGATTCATGGATCAACCAGCCCATCGCTTTCTGGAGTTCGCTGGCCTATCTCATTCCGATTTATTTCCTGAACAAAAATCTCAAAGAGAAAACCGAGACAACGAAACTCTGGAATCTTTGTCTCATGATTCTCACGCTCTCAAGTATGTTCTGCCACGCGAGCTTTATCCGGCTAAGTGTGGCGATGGATTTTGCGAGCATCGGAATCATCATGGGCTTTTTTCCGCTCATGTACTTCTTTAAGCATCAGAACCGTCGTCTGGTTTTTATCCTGTTTTTCATTGCTCAGACACTGGTTTATTTCACACTCGGGAAATGGCCTAAAATTGCCTGCTCAATTGTCATTTATCTTCTCGCTTTATATGAAGTGCTCCAGACTCACGGAAATAAGTTCCTCAAGGCCCGGAGCCTTCAGCTCTCGCTTCTGATTCTCAGTGGATCGTTTCTGTTGTTCTTACTGGATGATCAGAAAGTGATTTTGTGTGATCCCCATGGCTGGGTTCACGGCCACACCCTCTGGCATTTCGGGACGGCCTGGTCGGCGTATTTCTTTGCCCGCTGGCGGTTTATCGACGAAAGGCCCTCATAGCCTCAAGAAGAAGATGGTCTTCCGCCACATCTGAATAGGACAGAGTTCCGAGACGAAGAAAGTGTTCTTCCGCCACTCCCAGTTTTTTCACCCAGCTCTCAAAATATTTCTCTTTATCCGGATGATAGTGAATGAGAGCGGCCTTGAGGCATTTCAGGGAATGAATAGCGTAAGCGTTCATATCGGAGATGAGATACTCGAGCTCCCATTTGAAGTCGGCATTTTCGAGAAGCTCAGAAAACAATCCTTCTTTCATACAATGATCCAGAAACCAGTAGAGTGATATCTGTCCCTCGTAGCAGTGATTGTCATGGTAGAAATGATCCGCATGAATGAGGTCATGCATGGTGAAGCTCAGAGGATCACGCTCGCCGAGAATGAATTTATCCAAGCCGGTCGTCATGAGGGACACACAACGTTTCCCGTCTTTTTGTTGCGCGAGAACTTCTGCAGGTTGAGGAATATGAAACATAAGGATGAGGGGATAATTTCCTGTCGACCATGAAAGAATCGAACGGTTTACTGACTCAGGTGTTGATTTCAGAGCAAACTGATTAAAGAGTTCGCCCAGCGTTTCCGGCAGTCGCTTTTTAATATTTTCTTCAAACGTAAGCGGAATGTCTTTCACGGGAAATTGCATGTCATGGGCGATTTTCATGTCGGGGCGCTTAGCTCCCAACCATGTCCCGGGAAATCGCGTGGAGAGGTAGAGAATCACATACAAACCCGCAAGCTCAGCATCAGTGATTGTTTTTTGACGGTGGTATTTAAGAATCGGGGCCAAACCGGCCTCGATTTTAGGGGACTCGAGCTGAAGTTCTTCATGACTGACTAACTTCTTCTTAAAACGCCCTGCTCTTGAGGATATTTTTATCATATTACGTGGATTCATCTTGTAAGATGTATGTAACAAGATGAATCCACGTAATAGTGACAAGTTGAAGCCACAGGAAGGTTATATGAAATGGATGAGCCTTGAGAAGATCTGGAGATCTGCAGGTAGGAACAACGTTAAAGTCCGCTTCTGTGACTGGACTCACCAGATTAAATTCTTCCTGATTCAGGGTGAAAGCTCGGACGGGAAACGCTTCACGGGAACTCTTGATAACGGCGAGAAAATGTCGTTTCCAAAGACCTCACGTGGCTGGATGTTGTATGAGAAAGAAGACGAATATCAACAAGCACATGCTGTTTAATTAAGGCTCCTTCGGGAGCCTTAATTATGTCGGCTTTCATAAAAGCGCACATTCGGCCTTAGATCCTCGTGCGCTTGTGCGACGTACATTAATGTACCTCTCCGCGCTTACTCAGCTCTTCCTTGAATCTGCATCTTTTCTGAAACCCTAAACTTTCTGCACGTTTCATTTTTTACATCCGCCGGCGGATGTTGCACTGTGACCTCCACCGGTGGAGGTTGAGAATTATGGCTTTGCTGTTTGATTGTCTTTTGTGTTGTCCGATTTTTTTCTGACGTAGACGATTTTTTCAACCTCAGCAATCAGCA
>JAYVHR010000329.1:0-5223 GCA_043771075.1 Bacteriovoracaceae bacterium | reverse complement strand
AGCTGGTGACAGAAGGCCGCGAGGGCCTCAATTTTCTTCTCCGTGATCCCGCAGGAGAAAAGGGATGACTGCTCTTTGGGATAATCATTAAGCTGGGGAGCGATAGTCACTCCGATCAAATCGTAGCGCTGGATTTTCAGAAGATACGCAGAAACCATGGAATCAATTCCACCGGAGAGGCCAACAACAACACGATCTTTCCGAGCGGCTTTGTCGGGCATATAGGTCTCTGTAAGCTTGTTCTTTCCTTCCATGCTCTAAAGTATAAGGCACTTTCCTTTAAGGTTCTAGGAAGTTTGATCCGAGAAACTTTAAGATGGATAAGCAGCATTACCCCGGTTTTTATGTCGTAGAAAGGCACTCTCCTGGATCATCTCCCGTATTGAAGGAGCTCCTTCAGCTGTCGAAAACGGTAGCGGCCGGAAAGATCTCGGGTTTTTCTTTTGTTCATGGCAACTCGTCCCTAATTCCGGGACTTACTCTTTGGGAAAACCTGCAGCTTTCTGCCCCTCATGAATTGTGGGATGACTTCGTCAAAGACAACAACCCGCTTATCTCGTCACTCATCCCGCTCCTGAAAGAACCTTACAAAAAAGCTTCGGTCTCAGCTCCCTGGGAATGTTTCCTCGTAAGCCTGATGAAAGGAATTCTTGATCCGACTCCCCAGATTCTGGTGGAGATGAATGAGGACAGCTTTCCGCCGTTTATCATTAAGACAATTAAATCAACGCTGATGAAATCTTCGCACGATAAAATCGTGTATCTCTCATCGACGACTCCATCACTCTGGCTCGACTGTGCTCATCACCTGGTGAGAAAAAATGGTTATGCTTTTGAGTTTCAAAAGATGGATCGCGAACTACTCAAGCGCCACTGGGCCGCTTAGAAAATTTCACTGAACAGTTTATTTTAATGGCAGTGGTAGTGAACTTGTTCATGGGTTTCACTCTGATCTGAAGCAGATCTCCCCCCACACTGAGTTCCACCGATGAGACATTCTCGAAGGGAAGCATCTCGGCCGTAGAAAGTTCATGGGATTTTAGTTCATGGATATGAAGATAAGGAACTCCGTCTGCTTTCATATCGTGAAAACAGATGGCCTGAATAACTTCTTCCTGACCGAATCCCATGAGTGTGGCGAGATTTGAGCGGAACTCCATCGGGTTCTCTTTTTCCAGAGTCATCATGATCAGATGCATGTCTCGGGCAATCCGCGCGTAATAGGCCTTGAGGATAGCTCTTTCCCCATCGCTCAGTTCACCCGGAAGCTCAGAGAATCCCTTTTTCACCCAGTGTGCGAAATTCCCGGGATAAGGCATATCGTGGAAAGCGTGAAGCTCCCGCGCCATCGTTTCAAATTCCATCTCCACCCTCGCGTTGAACTTCTCCTGGACGCCGGGAGAAACGAACGGGAAATAATGGCCAAAAAAACTTTTGATGCCGCCGCTTTTGGTATTCACGTAGGCATTTTTTTTATTGAGCTTTAAACTGACGAATTTCTCCGCACCTTCCGCTTCGAAAGCAAGGTCTGCTTCTTTGAAAATCGACCCCAGCGATGAATTGATGAATTTTCCGAGAAGTTTCGGCCGCGTGAGTTTTTTCCCGACGTATTTTTCCAGCTCGTCAGTCGTGAGTTTTGATACCTGAGAGAGAAATGCCGTCATCTCAGGGTAAAACTGACGGACCATCCGGTCCTGCTGGGCGAGAACCGTAAGGTAATTGGGATCGAGGGATTTTTGAAATGCAAGCTCATCACCGGCGCGGACAGCGATTTCCTTTCCGACGAGATACTCAAAGAGCGAACCCTTTACCTCGTTAAAAAGTGCCTCTCTCTTCGCTTCACCCTGGGCCATTTATTTGGCCCAATAAGCTTCTTCCAGCCCATCTTCTTTTTCTGGTAATCCTCTTAGGAGTCGCGGAGAATTCTGCGAGAGAACTTCAAACGAAACGCGGTTGGCGTACTTACTGATCTGAGAGATCGACGAGTACGTCAGAAAGCTTGTCACGTGCTTGGGAGAATTCGGAACTTTCGAACGGTGATACTGGTTGGCAGAAATATCGTGAAGAACAGCGGCCAGTGCTGCGTCCCCGGCACCATTCGTGTTCTTGATCGTAATGGGTCCGCCACGGAATGGATTAATGTGAGTGTAGAACTTAATCGGGTCCTTACATTCTTTTCTCATCATCGCACGGGAATATTCCCACTTGTTGTAATCAACGATGGATTTCGTGTGAAGAGGGTCTTCAGTCTCACGCGCGTGAGTCGTGTCCGTCAGTGCGCCAATATAAAGTCCACGGGCGCCGACAGTGAGAAGAACCATGTCGCAGATATCGAGAATTTTCTCGGCCGCCAGAAGTGGATCAGAGATCCCCGTGAGGGCGAGTGCTTCGGCTTCGTTCATCGCTACGATGGAAACGTACTTAGGGAGAATTTCGAGAAGAAGCTCTTTATTCTCCTGAACTAACCCGCTGGTGCCAAGGCTCAGTACTACGGGGACGCCTGCTCCGCAGGCAATTTCCATCGCGCGCATGGTGGACTGGAAGATCGGCGCTTTTTTATCCCGGAGGGTGTATGCAGAAACCAGAAGGGCCGCAGATTTTTCGATCACTTCCTGCGGGATGAATTCCGGAGAAAGATTGTTCATGCAGCCTTTAGAGATCGCAAACGTGCGCTCGTGATCGGGAGAAACAAAACAAAGTGCTCTTCCCATAGGACTCGCACACGGTTGAAGAAAAGTCAGGTTCACCTTTGAGCTCGTGTTACAGATATATTTGAAAGCGTAATCGCCGAGTTCAATGTTCTTATTGATCGTTCCCAAAGCAACTGATGGACTGTCTGAAAGAATAGAAAAATTATGGAGTGTATTTCCCACTGCTCCACCGGGAAATTCCCCGGTGATGAGTCCGCGGTTTTTCATGTCCCAGTAAATGTCATCCGCAAGCTTGTCATCGATGATGAAGGATTCTGACTTGGCAAATTTATGGCGCGCAAGGAATTCATCTTCTACCGGAATCTCAATATCCACGAGAAGTTGATCTATCCCGACAACGTAAACATTTCCTGCGCGGGAAATCTCGTCATCAAAAGACATACGCTGTTTATCTTCTACGGGGAAATAGTGCTTGGTGTTGCGCCGGCCGGGAAACTTCATGAATTTACCTCTGAATATGTCGCTCTTTATAGTTCAATTCACAACCGTTCGGAAAGAGTCGCATGGACGGAAGACGCCACTTTATGGTAAATTTTCATATGTTTAGCCTTGAGCACCCGCAAAAAAACGCTATTTTTGACTTCTACTCTCCCATGGGACCGCATTACCTGGGATTATTGTCGATTCCTCACTCGGGCGAGAATATACCGGCCGAGTTCCGTGAATATCTCTCCGGAGATGAAAGCGCATACAAAGAAGACGTCGATTTCAAGGTGAACGAGCTGATTGATATTCCTGTTCTTCAAAAATCAGGCATCGCAGTTCTCGTCGCCAATGTTCACCGAATCTGTGTGGATCTTAATCGCTCGGAAGATAACTGCGTTCTTTTCTGGAAGAACAATACCCAGGGAAAAAATCTGGTGGTGAAAAATCCTTCGCCCGAGGCCACCAAGAGATTCGTTGAAGATTACCACCGCCCTTATTACGAAATCCTGAAAGCAGCACTGGTGGATCTCGAGAAAAGAAAAGGCAGCAAGGTCTCGATGATCGACCTTCACAGCATGCCATCGAAACCCACGGCCTATCACATGAAACAAAACCCTGACCAGAAAACCTGGCGTCCCGATTTCTGTCTCTCGGACAGAAAGGGTGTGACCTGTGATCCGTTGTTCATTAATTACTTCAAGGATATTTTCACTATTCTTGGTCACTCCGCCACCCTGAATGATCCCTACATCGGAGGCTTCGTCACTGAATTCGTAGACCGCTTCCGCACAAACAATATCCAGATTGAGATCAACCGTTCGGTTTACATGGATGAAGAAACGAAGGCGCTTATTACCGGTAAGGTGAACTCGCTCCGTCCTCTTCTGACTCAGGTTTTAGCGGATGGATTTGCGAAATTCGATTCCTAGTGAATCGTCATCTCGTCTTTCTTCTGCACCGGGGCCTCTTTCGCCTTTTTCAGATACATATTCATCCGCTCATCCGGAGTCAGATCCGGTGCGGGTTCATTCACTTTCTCACGTACAGCTTCCTGACCTTTTCCGATACCCTCGAGTTCAATTTTCCTCTGTAGGGCAATCTCATTTTCATCCTGGTCCATGAAGACATTACGGGTGGTGAATGTCTTTCCGTATTTCAGGTAAGAGTATTTGTAGAAAGTAGAAAGATGCTTGTGATACTTGCTGCCGCGTTCGAGATAAAAAATCATTTCTTTCAGCAGATCTACGTTGGTAGTGTCCTGGGACCAGGCACTGAAAAGATAGAGCATCCCTTCCTGATCCACCTGCCTTGTGAAATTGAGCTGTTTAAATTCGGTGTAGAGAATCCGTGCCATGTCTGTATCAGTTGGTGAAAATGTAATCGTCGTCAGAAATTTCGCCCTGAGCTTTCTCGATTCTTCATTGTTCTTTTCCGTCCGGAGAACGTAGGAAAAAAGATTCCCCTTCTCCTGAATCATCACCATTTCCATGATGTAATCCTTATCTTTGGACATGAGCTCGATGACTGCCGTGGATTTACCGTGGATAATTCCATAACGGGTAGTTTGTGGCGGAAGAATTTTTGAACGGATGTAGAGAAGATAGAGATCATAAATCATCTCATCCAGATTTTTCTCTTTTTTGGGCTCAATTGCCTTCGTGAAAATATCAGTCCAGAGAGTATCTAAGGATTTATTCACAATGCGGTTCTTCACATAGGGAAGCTTGAAGAAATCCAGACCAGTGGAATAATCTTTCTGGATTCCCGCCGGAAGAACATAGATGCGCGAATTCTCCCTTCCTCCCGGACCCATGAAAGACATTCCGAGCTGAAGAGTTTCAACTTTTTTATCGTATTCAAGGATCGGCACAGTCACAAAGAAGGGATGTCTCACGGGAAGTGGAAGCATGGTGCTTCTTAAAGGGAAATCTTTCCAGAGTTCAGGATACTCTTCCTTATATTCAGGAATAGATTCCAACTCAATTGGTTTAAAAAGGAGCGGACGGAAATTTGAGATCTCGTAGTAGCGATTCCATCCCTCGCCCTTCATCCATCGAGAATAAAGAGTCGTTGGGTATCGCCATAG
>JAYVHR010000328.1:0-2098 GCA_043771075.1 Bacteriovoracaceae bacterium | reverse complement strand
GGGAAGCCTGCTCCCTGGATTCTCATCGTTCATGCCGGTGGCTGGGATAGCGGGAGCTCCGATCAGCTTACGTTTTTTAATAGTCTTCTGGCCGATCGGGGTTATGGAGTTGTAGCGATTAATTACAGACTCGCACCCAGATTCACCTGGCCCGCTCAACATGAAGATGTTCAAGCGGCAGTCAGCTTCATTCGTAAGAACGCGGAGAAATTTAAACTGAATCCTGAACGGTGGGTGATTATGGGAAGATCGGCCGGAGGGCAGATCGCGGGCGTGACTGCTTACATTCAGGAAGACAGAGCACCGCTCGGATTTATCAGTTTGTATGCACCAATGGATCTGGTTTATTCCTGGAACCATTCACGTCGTGGCGATATTCTCGAGCCGTTAGATTTACTGAAGAATTTTCTGGGCGGAACGTTGGTTGAGAAACGCGAATCCTTTGAAGGTGCCTCTCCACTCAGGCTGGCGAAAAAAGATTCTCCTCCGACACTGATTCTCCACGGTCAAATGGATACCCTGGTCTATCCTCAACACAGCAAGCGTCTGAAAGCAAAACTCAATGAGCTGGGAGTTCCCGCGGCCCATCTGAACTTTCCCTGGGCGACACATGGTTTTGACTTTGCCTTGCGGGGCCCGGGTGGAATGATCGCAACCCGTTCTATTTTATTTTTTCTCTCTCAGGTCTTGGCTGAAAAATAAGCGGAAGTTTTCCTTAGAACAAAAAAAATAGAAATTGATTAACCTGGGGTCATTTTTGGAAACAGGTCAAGCAGGAGGGAATCTTCCTTTGGCATTCGTTTCTCAAATGCGAAGGCCAGCTTTTCGATAACATCGCTCGCGTAGAATGGCTTGACGACATAGTCATCGGCTCCGAGCTTGAGCGCTTGTAGGATTTTTGATGTTCATCAACAGTCGTCACCATGAGTATCGGAACGTGATCGATTTTTTTTTCCGAACGTACCATTTTGACGAAATCAATAGCGATGCCGTCCGGCAGGTTCCAGTCACTCATAACCAGTCCGGGTCTTTCTACTATGATAAGTTGTTTTGCTTCTGTGAGTGTGCCAGCAAATGTTATTTTCCCTTTAAACCCAATAGACTTCAGGGAGGTGGTTATCCGCTTTTGATACACAGAACTGTCTTATAGGATGAAAATTTCGATGTCGTCTTTGATTTCAATATCACCTAGAACGCTAAACAATATTTCTAAGACACCTCTTCGAACAAAATCAAGATTTCTTAAGAAAAATTGGGCCCAAGTGTTCCCAGCGCTCATTAGTCAGGTTTAAGGGCATTGAGACTTCTCCTTTCAGATACACCTGCAAGGCTAATTCAATGATTGCACAGAGAGATCAGGGGAACTTCCCATTCAGACCTGAGCGTAAAATTTACACTTTCCCCCTATGAAGTTAAGAGCTTGTTACTATTCCCCCATGAAACTTCTTCTCTGCCTTCTCCTGGCGAATGCTTTCTCCGCGCATGCATTGGAGACGGACAATTATCTTGCGTGGGGAGTGACTCTTCCGGATTCTTCGGAGGACGTGAACCAGTTGATCCGGAAGCAGATTGAGGAAGTGGTTGTTTCCGCCAAAGAAGACGTCAGTTGCAGGACAATTACTTTCCGGATTGCGAATCGTTTCAAGACTACACCCGGAAGAAAACTTTTTGAGGACTGGAGCATAGAGCATATTTCTCACAAGATGTTCCCATCGACACCCTTTTATCTGAAGCAAAGCATTTACAAGAACACCAGACGCGTTTACCTGAGTAAATCCGGACTCTCTCCGAATCTTCATGCCAATGGCGTCTACTTCGGCGTGGATAAACTCAGTCATTTCGGATCGACCGGGCGCAGATATTTGAAAGTGTTTCTGCATGAATTAAAAAAGGGTTCTTCAACGGAAGAGGCAGAGAGGAAGGCCATCCGCATGGGGCTCTCGAATGAGGCCCGGATTCTCGGTCTGTGGCCCAGTGGGGTCTTCAGTTATGGCGATATGGAGGCCAATTATCAGGGCCTTCGTTTTTATAAAAAACTTTGTCTTGATGAACAGGAGCCTTATCTTGAGAAAGCAGATGGTCGCTGGAAGCTGACAAG
>JAYVHR010000327.1:0-7360 GCA_043771075.1 Bacteriovoracaceae bacterium | reverse complement strand
AAAGCGATCTCTCTTTATGAAACAATCATGAGCCGGATCAACGTGAGGTATACCTGAAACTTCTCTTTAATCTGGTCTCAGAAACATCCCGCTTTTTCGGGGTTTCTCTGGAAGACCCGCTCATCATGAAGGTGACCTATCTGTTCGATATTCTCCTGCTCCTCATGATTTCGGCCTTCATCCTGACAGCACTTATTCTCACTTTCAACAGATACTATGACCGGTTTTATCAAAGAGAATACAAGCGCCTCGTTTCAGAGGCCGTTGAATACATGCTGGATGATGAAACTCCTCCGCCGTATGCGGATATCTTAAGAAGAAAGATTCTCCGGAATGTGATCATCGATCTTCTTTTCATCACCAAAGGGCAGTCTCTCGAAACACTCCGGAAAGTTTACGACCTGAATGGATATTACAAGCATGACCTTTCACTTCTCCGGCATATGTCCTGGCACAAAAGACTTGCTGCCATTGTACGAATTGATCAATGGAAAACGTTAGGGGCACTGAATGAATACACTTACCTTCTTGATGACCGCAATAAAGAAGTTCGCAATCATGCGATGAAGACACTTTCCCGGACTTCTGACCCTGAACTCGCAAAAAATATTCTTCGTCACCTGGCGGAAACAAAAGTGGATCTTTTTATCCGCTATGAATGCCTCTCGCGCTTACTGTCTGAACACCGGGATCTCCTGCTTGAGATCATGCAGGATCCTCAGGCGAAAAGCCTTCCTCCCTTGATTATCAAAGTCCTGGGAGACAAGCGTGACATCGCTTCGGTTCCCTATATCCTCGAGGCCTGCCGTGGAGAAACCTCATCTCTGCGCGAAAATGGATACACCGCCCTCGGAAAAATCGGAGATCCAAGGAGCCTCAGCTTTCTTCTCGAAGGCCTGGAAAGCGAAGTTCCGGTTGAGAGAGTGGCCGCCCTCAAAGCACTCGCTTTAGTCGACGAAGACCTCCTGAAAAAAAATCGCGACGCGATTGAAAATGACAACGATCCCCTTGTGAAAGGCTGGGCCCAGTTCATACTGAGGAATCTCCAGGCATGAGAGACTACCTTGTCCCCTTCATTCAATGGTTTTTTACAGCAAGCATTGGCTACTTTCTTTTTGCGAACCTGACCTATCTCATCCTTCTGGTCCTTGCCTTCGTTGAAATCCGGAAGTCGCGGCTTAAAGCGCCTCTACTCATCAAAGAATTGAAAGCAACTCCTCCGGCCTTCGCTCCGGCAATCTCTCTCATTGCGCCTGCGTACAATGAAGGAAAATCCATCATCGCCGCGGTGAAATCTTTTCTTTCTCTCAATTATCCGGTCTTTGAAATTATCGTTGTGAATGACGGAAGTAAGGACGATACGCTTCAGCAGATGATTTTTCATTTCAAGATGTATCCGGAAGATATGTTTATTGATCCCCGCGTGAGTTCTAAACCCATCAAAGGAACCTGGCGGTCCAGTATTCACCCTCATTTAATTCTGGTGGATAAAGAAAATGGGAGAAAGGCCGATGCCAATAATGCCGGCGTCGCCGTCGCAAAATACCCCGTGATCTGCGCCGTGGACTCAGATTCAGTTCTCGAAGAAGAATCATTACTCCGGATCGCTCTTCCTTTTTTCGAAGATCCCGATCTCACCATTGCTTCCGGTGGAACGATCCGGGTTCTGAACGGATCAGTGACAAAATACGGACGGGTCGTGACCCAGCGACTTTCCCGCGAACCACTCGTGATGTATCAGAACGTAGAGTACATCCGTGCCTTCCTATGCGGCCGTGTGGGATGGAACGCCCTTGGTGCAACACTTGTTATTTCCGGGGCCTTCGGATTATTTAACCGTGAAGCTGTGATTGCCTGCGGAGGTTATGATCACGCCTCTCTGGGCGAAGACATGGAACTCATTGTGCGTATGCATCGCTATTACCGCGAAACGCTCAACCGCGATTACCGGATCGTCTTCGTACCGGATCCTGTTTGCTGGACAGAAGTTCCTTTCGACTGGAAGACGCTTGGGAAACAGAGAGTACGCTGGAGTCGCGGCCTAGCGGAAACACTGATGAAGAATAAATCTCTTTTCCATCCCCGTTACAAGCTCATGGGTCTCTATGCCATGCCCTACTACTTCCTGGTGGAACTTCTGGGGCCAATCATTGAATTACTCAGCTGGTTTTGTGTTGGTGCGGGAATGTACTACGGAATCATCAACCGCGAAATGATCGTTATCTTCTTTCTTATCGGAATCGTCTTCGGGATTTTCATGACCATCATGGCGATCATGATTGAGGAAATTTATTTCCGGAAAGAATCCCGGATCCGTGAACTTCTCTGGATGACTTTTTATGGCTGTATCGAAACATTCGGTTACCGTCAGGTCAATTCCTACTGGCGCCTGAAGGGTCTCTGGGAGCATTTCCGGGGATCTGCTTCTACATGGGGAGAGATGAAGAGAAGAGGAATTAATTAACGGGAAAGAGCACTTTTCACACGGGCCACCATTTCTTTCGGATTAAACGGCTTCTGGACAAAATCAACTGCTCCGTGACCGAGGCCTCTGACAATGTCTTCATCCGATTTCTGAACCGCCAGAACAATCGTCTTAATCGTAAGCTTTCTTTTTGTGAGTTCACCCATGAGCTCGAAGCCGTTCATTCCCGGCATCATGATGTCAGTGATCAGAAGATCAGGCAGCTCTGCTTCGATCATTTCCAGCGCCTCAATTCCATCGTGAGCAATACGCACTTTATAACCAGATTTCTCCAGCGCGAATTTAATCAATGTCGCTGTATCTTCGGAATCTTCGGCAACGAGAATGTTCATGGATTAATTATATCATTTCTCAAATCGAAAGACACCAGACTTACTATAAGAGATCTCCTTACCCAGTGTTTCCTGGATAAGTTTAACAATCTCAAACTGGTTCCCTTTATCATCGTCGAGATCCGTATGATCCAGCGGCGAGAGGATATTCTTCACATCAGTCATCTCATGCCGGCGGGCCACATGGGGTCCGTCATTCAGAACGAGAGATGATTCTCCAAAAATATTCAGATGCTTTCTGACGTTCTGGGGAATGACATCGTTCTTGAATCCAACGGCATCCATTGTGACCAGAAGGTCAACAGGTCGGAATCCATGCTCAAGACTGTCGAGCGCATCCGCAATTTCAATTGCCGTGTCTCCGCCAAAACTATGTCCAACCAGGATGACGGGTTGATTGAGGGCAACTTTCTTAATCTCTTTAATGATTTCATCTTGCTGATCCCAGCCGTAGATGCGGGAACCTTTCACACTCTCAGCGAGTCTTCCGACACCAGCGTAACCACTTTCAGATTTAGAAGGTGAACTGAGAATATCAAGACCCTTGATGAAAATGATCACAGGCTTTTTTAATGTCCCTTCTCTGTCTTCCACCTTTTTAATTTCTTTCACTGTCTCTTTGGCCTCTTCTTTTACCTGATCCTGAATGATGTCTTTGGTGCTCAGATCCGGTTTAGGAAGTGAAGGTGTAGAAGGTAGCGAAGGAATTCCGGGCAATGATGGCGTAGGAACCGACGAAGTCGTTGGAGCTTTTGAAGAGAGATCAACTTTGTAATCAGGTTTATCTTTCGGAACAAGTTTATCCCCGAGACTGCCGAGGGCGTCTTTAACTTTCGCCTGTTCTTTGGGCCCCATTTTCCGGGCCTGAGTCTGGGCGAATGAACCGAGGGTAGTAAGATCAGTTTTCACATTATTATTGTAGCATTTGGCGGCATTCTTCACCCCAAGAGGCAAAAAGGTCTAACCCGACAAAAGCGATCAGTAATACTTTTCTCAG
This sequence comes from Bacteriovoracaceae bacterium, assembly GCA_043771075.1. Taxonomy (GTDB): domain Bacteria; phylum Bdellovibrionota; class Bacteriovoracia; order Bacteriovoracales; family Bacteriovoracaceae; genus Peredibacter. The sequence goes on along the minus strand of JAYVHR010000327.1, from coordinate 3,546 downwards.
TCTTCCGATAAGACTGTCATGAAAGTCACCCTCCTTACTCTCGTCCTTCTCCTTACTTCCTGCGGAAAGTTCAGCGTCTTCAACCGGACTTCCCAACAAAAGCAGAATGTTTCGAAAATCTACGCTTCGGGAAAGCTCACGATTGCTGTTTTCTATGAGCAAGGGGCCGAACCCTACACAGATACCGTCTCTCCGGTACCGGGATTCCCGGCTGTCAAAGTCTGGGATGTTTTAGAGTCAAATCTCAAGGCCATGTTTCCGGGGAAAACGATCACTGTTCCCAAAGACCTGGTTGAGATGGCAAAAATCAATGATCAGAATCAAACGACCTGGACCATCAATGAAGTAAAATCTCTGGGAGATTCGCTCGGTCAGCCATCTGTGAATGATACGACAGTATTGAACGTCTTTTTCGTGAACGGATACGCTGATGGCGGATCCAATGTCATTGGCCAGTACATCCTTCCGAACACCAGAACGATCGTGATTTATAAAGACGTTGTGGTTGCCTCTTCTTCCGGTACGAACAGTGCTGCCACTCAGAGATATGTCGAGCAGGCCACGATCGTGCATGAAGTGGGACACGCTGTCGGTCTCGTGAACAGTGGCATCCCCATGACGAGTTCTCACGAAGATCCCGCCCATGCCCCTCACTGTAATAATCCGGACTGTGTGATGTATTACAAAAATGAAGGAACTGCGGATCTCGTAGGCTACATCACCAATCATCTCCTGAAACTTAATCCGGTGATGTTCGACAGTGCCTGTCTCAATGATGTGACTTCCTATAAATAATAAGTTTTAATTAGGGAAACTTTGGAGTTTCCCTATGGGCCTGCCTGTCATTGCAACAGTATTCCTCATTTTTATTACCATTGGTTATTTCAAGTACGGCTCATGGGTCGCCCGGCAATTTGATCTCGACCCGGATAAAAAAACACCCGCTCATACTCATCGCGATGATAAGGACTATGTTCCTACTTCTCCGTTTTATTTATTTGCCCAGCATTTTTCTGCGATTGCGGCCGCCGGTCCTATTGCGGGCCCGATTGTGGCCTGTCAGCAGTTCGGATGGCTTCCTTCACTTCTCTGGATAACAATCGGAGTTGTTTTCATTGGAGCAGTTCACGATTTTTCCACCCTCACCTGCTCGGTCAGGCACCAGGCAACTTCAATTGCGGACATTACTCGCGAACAACTTGGCACCCGCGCCGGAAAAGCGATGACTGCTTTTATCTGGCTGGCGCTTATTTATATTATTGTGGCATTTACTGATATCACCGCGAGCTCATTTGTCTCTTCACCCGAAGAACTCAAATCTCTGGCGCTGAACTTTCATCCGGGCGGAGCAGTGGCATGGGCCTCCATCTCTTATCTTCTTTTGTCGATTCTCCTGGGTCTCGTGGAGAGATTCCTTAAGACTCCACTCTGGATTAACACGCTCATCTTTGTTCCGGCGACATTCGGCGTCTGCTGGGCAGGAACTTATTTTTCTCACTGGTTTTTGTTTTCGCAGGTGAGCTGGGCGATGATCATCTGTATTTATTGTTTTGCTGCTTCCCTTCTCCCGGTCTGGGTTCTTCTTCAGCCGCGCGGATACCTCGGAGGTTATGTCCTTTATTCCGTACTCATTCTCGGAGTCATCGGATTATTTTTCAGCGGAAAACCCATTGTCCAGCCGGCGTTCACCGGATTTCATTTTGATAAGCTGACGGGCTCTCTCTTCCCGTTCCTCTTTGTGACCATTGCCTGCGGAGCGTGCTCCGGATTTCATGGTCTGGTTTGTTCGGGGACAACATCCAAACAGATTGATAACGAAAAACATCTTCACCCCGTGGGCTATGGGGCCATGCTCGCTGAAGGATTTGTCGCCCTGATCAGCCTTGGCATTATCATGACCATGCTTCCGGAATCAGTTATCGGTCTCAAGCCCGGTAGTATTTACGGAAGAGGTATCGGAGAATTTCTCACATTGATTATCGGAAAAGACCATCTGGCGTTTGCCATCACATTCGGAGCGATGGCATTTTCCACTTTCGTATTCGACACTCTCGATGTCTCAACCAGACTCGGAAGATATCTCGTTCAGGAACTCTTCGGGCTGGAAGGTAAATCCGGCGCCATGATCGGAACAGTCCTCACAATTCTTCCGACGATGCTTATTCTTTATCAGACGGATTCAGGAATGTGGGCCCAGTTCTGGACTCTCTTCGGAGCAGCTAACCAGCTTCTCGCTGCTCTTTCTCTCCTGGTAATTTCGGCCTGGCTTCATCAGAACGGAAAGCGTCTCGCCTTCACTCTCATTCCCATGGCGCTTGTCCTGGTCACAACGATGGTCGCTCTCATCCAGCTGGTCAGAAGTAACCTGGGAAAAACTCAGGGTTTCGATATCTCTCTTCTGAATGGAATGGTGTCTCTGGCGCTTATCGGACTTTCACTTTATCTGGTGACGGTCGCGATTCTGAAGATGAAAGGTTCACAGACAATGGTCGCGAACAAGATCTAGCAGGACATCGAGGTCCATCGGCTTCTGAAGTTCGATCACATCTTCAGGAAGATCGATAATCGAACCGTTGGCAGAAATCAATGCGACAGGAATTCTGCCCAGAGTATCAATGTAATCAGAGCGGATTTTCCGGATGAAAGAAACACCATTCATTCTCGGCATGTGATAGTCGAGAAGAAAAAAACCCGGGAGGCTGCCGGAGATCTCAAGACTTTCAAGGGCCTCTTCGGGATTAGAAAAAGGCATGACTGTAAAGCCATCGTCCTCAAGAGCGTACGCCACGACATCGCGAACATCGTCGTCATCATCAATGATACAGACACTTTTTCTCATTGAAGGGTGACCTCACCCTTCGGAATTTGAACTGTAAAGCAAGATCCCTTGTGAAGTTCACTGTCAACGGAGATTTTCCCCTGGTGAGCTTCCACGATCTGCTTAGAGATATAAAGTCCGAGACCCAGGCCGGACACTTCACTGGCGGGCACTGCACGCTGAAAACGCGAAAAAATTTTGTCTTTAAAAGTATCCGGAATACCTATTCCATTATCCGTCACAGAAATTGTCATCGCATCCCCGCTTTCGCGAAGATCAACTTTAACCGGACGGCCTTTACCGTATCTTAAAGCGTTACTAAGAATATTTGTAATAACTTGTTCAATGCGGAGACGATCACAAAAAACTTCCCCGTGCTGAAGGTCTCCGATTTCAAGACTTGAAAAATGAGGTCTCATCCTGTCGACTACTTCCTTCACAACGTTCGAAATCTCCACCTTCTCAGGAGAAATAGAAAGTCGCCCGGTACGGATCCGGGAAATGTCGAGCATGTCATCCACGAGGCGGGTAAGACGACTTACTTGCGTATCAGCTTCAGACATAAAGCGCTTAATTCTCTCCGGAGAGAAAGCTTCATTATCCTTCTTCTCAAGATGGCGTTTGAACATCTGCGACTGAAGCTTCAGAGATGTCAAAGGAGTTTTTAATTCATGAGATGCAATCGAAAGAAATTCATCCCGATAGAAAAGGGCCTCGTGAAGCATGTC
>JAYVHR010000326.1:0-3244 GCA_043771075.1 Bacteriovoracaceae bacterium | reverse complement strand
CGCCGAATACTGCAACTGCCCAGACCCGTCTTGAGATTCTTCACCTTGCCCGGAAATATGACCTTTCCTCATTCCTTTACACCAAACGCATTATCATCAATCCGAAACTCGATAAGACCAAGTGGCGTCCGGTGATCATTCTCAATACCCGTTACAAGGACCATCCGCAAAGACTCCTGGCCCAGCTTCTTCATGAAGAGCTCCATTGGTGGATGCGCGATCACAAGCAAAATGTTCAGATTGCGATTCCGGAACTAAAAGCCGCCTTTAAAGGGGCACCGGTAATAAAAGGTTCGAAGGACCGGGATTCCACATACCGCCATCTTCTGATCTGCTGGATGGAATTCCGTGCGATCTCAAAATATATGGGCGAAGAAACGGCGATCGAAGTGCTGAAGCACTTTGTCGCGGAGAGACGGTTTCCGTGGATTTACGGGAAGGTCTTAAGGGATCACAAGAAGATTGAGAAGATCGTCAGAAATTATGAGTTCATCCCTGACGAGCTTTATCCGAAAATTAATTTAATGCGGTAGTAAGTGTTCCAACAGAAATCGATTCAGCTTCCCGGCGAAGATCGAGATCTTCATCTTCGAGAGCAGCTTTGATCGAAAGAATCTTACGGAAGAGGGCAGAGCGCTCGAGAGATCCGTAGATATAAGAGAGTTTTTTTCCATCCGCAGACATATCCAGATTCACAATAAACCAGTCTTTCGTTTTCTCAGGTGCTATCGACATGAGGAAGCCGAAACCAGTCTGAGAGAAGATCGGATTCTTCTGAAGTTCGAGGAACTTCTCGATTCGGTCAGAATCGGCCCGGGTATTTTCGAAAGAGTAGGAAAGCTTTTCAGCAATCTCCCTTATCCCTTTCTTAAATTTATCTTCCGCCGTCACTGTCTGTCCGCTGCGTCCCATCGCCGCAGTATCAGAATAGAAATCCCTCGCTTTCAGTCCCTTGTCAGACAAATAGCGCGGATAACTCACCATCAATTCCTTGGCCGAAAGAACCGGAGCATTGAGAATCGCTTCAGGGAAGAGAGTGACGTTGAGGCGCATACCGAAGTTGAGTGCTTTACCCGTATCCTGTTTCCAGTCCTGGAAAGGAATGTTCACGTACACCTGGTCAGAAATTGTCTTCAGGAGAATCTTACGAACCTTCGCAAATTCCTTGAGCGAGAGGCGCTTGTCTTTTTTCTCAACAGTGAGAACCATTTCCAGAGGCTTCAGTTTTTTATCATCTTCTGTCGTTTCAAAAAGGGACTGCATTTTTCTCTGAGTAATTACGCGTCCCCATGAGAAGAGCCACAAAGCATCGACCTGAGTTTCATTAGTCGTCAGAAGGTAACGGGAGAGATCATCGTTGGCCTCGCGAAGATTAATTCTTGAAACCGAAGAACCACTCTCGTAACCGATACCCGCGATGCGGTTACCAAGTTCAACTCCCCAGATGTTTGAGTCCAGTGTGGCCGAAGAGCGGATGTTTCTCTGAATACGACCGAGATTGCCGGCCTGAAAGTCACCGGCATAAAGATTTTCGAGAGGAGCAATGTTCATTAAGAGTGAACGTTCAAGGTCTTTGGCGTCCTTGAACGGAATCGCGAGCTGGATCGCCTTATAGTTAATGGCCTTAGTGACCATTTCATCAAAGGCCTTCGCAACTTTCGGCTCAGACATGTCGAGGAGGTAGTCGACCATGAAGACACTTGCGTGAGTCCGGTTATAGAAAACTTTGATCGGATCGGGATTCAGGAGTTTCTTGAATCCAGAGCGGTCAACCTTCACACCCCAGATATTGAATTCACCCTGGATACCGACGTTAAGCGAGATATCTTTCTCTTTCCCGCGACGGGCGAGAACTTTAAGTCGGATATGTTTGTCATCAATTCTCATGACGTGAATCTGATAATAGCCTTCGAGGAGATATTCACCTTTGAGTGATACTCCCACAGCAGGAATACCGAGCATCTTGATCGTTTCAGCACTCACGACAAATCCGAGACCGGACTTGAACACGAAATAATGACCAACTTTAAAATCATCAGCGAGGGCACGTTTCGCAGTCAGTGGTGCGCGATTCGGCCACATCGGAACAGAAGTCTTCGCTTCACAGGAATCCTTAAAGTGACGAATGAATGAAGCTTCCACTTCGTGACGGACGCCGGCCTTAATCAGTGTGTCTGCATTCAGGTGAAAATCAGGAATGCCTTCGGTTTTCACTTTCCATGTATCTGTGCGCGAATAAAGTCCGTTGAAGAATGCCGGTTCAGATTCTGCGTGATAGCCGGCGACGAGTGCACCACCATCTAAAAACTCGAGATCAATCGGGTTTAATCCCACATCTATTTCGACGTTCTGAAGGACACGTGAAATGTTTCTTACGTAAGGATTTTTACATAAATCATTCTTAGGCAGAGGGAGTGCGTAAGAACTCAGAGATAGCGCAACAAGCCCGAGGGCGAGGATAATTTTCATTTGAACCTTCCAATTTGGGTGCACTATATGGAAGGCGACGCGTTCTTATTAGACCGTAGTGTAATGTTTACACGAGGTATTTTGAGAATTTGGCCGGGATCAAATTTACGAACGTGATCCGTCAACCCTAGGCTCGGCGGACCAAAGGAGACTTTATGTCTAAACTTGCCCTGATCATTCTCGCCCTGTTTGCCATCAATGCCAGTGCCGGTACTGTGATTCTCGAGAAACACGCTGTCAGCGGTTTAATCATCCCCGAGATGAGCTTTAAGAAAGACTGCTCCATCTTCCGGGAAGGCTATGTCGAGTCTTACACGAAGAAAGGTGATGGTACGATCATCGGCTTCACCCATATGGTAAGGGCCAGCCGGATTTTCGAAATTAAGCAGCTTTTAAAAGTTGCGAGATATGCCGGAATCGCTGACGGGGGAGTGCTTTGTGATGCCGGAACAATCCTCGTTACTGGTCACTATGCCGGTAAGGCGATCATGCTCAAGGCCCAGAAGGATTGTGATTCGTACAAGTTCAGAAAGGGATGGGCGGCACAGAGATTGAGAAATATCGCTTCTAACCTCTGCGCTTTTTAAAAAAAAATTACATTCGTGGTGAGCTGAAATATTTTTCCCAGTTCAGCTCACCCATCATCTGATCCACGAGATCGACGATGAGGACACCATTCAGATGATCATACTCATGCTGAGAAATGATCGCCTTGAATCCAGTTACTTCTTCCGAAATAAATTCACCCTTGCGATTAAAATACGAAAGATGGATT
>JAYVHR010000325.1:0-2056 GCA_043771075.1 Bacteriovoracaceae bacterium | reverse complement strand
AAACTGGCCGACTTCAAAGACTCTATCTTTGGCGTGATTTCTCGTCTGGCCCGCGAACACCAGGCCGTGAATCTCGGCCAGGGCTTTCCGGATTTTGATGGAGCTCAGTTCATGAAAGATCTCGTCACTCAGAAAATGGCCGAGGGACATAACCAGTACGCTCCATTCCACGGAACACAGAATCTCCGCACTGAAGTCTCTAACTACTACAAAAAATTCTACCAACTCGATTACGATGCTGAGTCTCAGGTCACTATCACGGTTGGGGCAACTGAAGCGATTTATCTCGTGATCACTGCTCTCACCAATCCGGGTGATGAAATCATTGTCCTCGAGCCTTTTTATGATTCTTACGTGGCATCAATCAAGATGAGCGGGGGAGTGCCTGTGCCGGTCACCATGCACGCACCGGATTTCACGATTGATAAGGCAGAACTCGAAAAGGCCATCACTCCACGCACCAAGATGATCATCCTGAATAATCCACACAATCCTTCGGGAAAAGTTTGGGAGCGGGAAGAGATTCAGATAGTGGCAGATCTTGCAGAGAAACATGATCTCTACATCCTTTCGGACGAAGTTTATGAGTTTCTGGTTTTCGACGGCGCAAAACATTTTCCGACCGCCACACTCTCTGGCATGAAAGAAAGAACCATTACCGTATCAAGTGCCGGAAAAACTTTTGGTCTCACCGGCTGGAAGATCGGATGGATCTGTGCCAATCCGGAAATCTCCAGAGTCTGCAGGCTTGTCCATCAATATGTGACCTTCTCTGTTTCCACGCCGATGCAGGAAGCAGTCGCTGAAGGACTGAAGAAACTCCCTGAATATCTTCCTGGTTTTGTTTCTTTGTATAAAAGTAAGCGCGATTTCTTTTACACTGAATTGAAGAAGCTCGGCTTTGAGTTTTCCAGCCCGCGGGGGACTTACTTCATGATGGTGCCGATCACGAAAAAAACTAATTTGAATGACGTTGATTACGCTTTAAAACTGATTAAAGAGCGTAAGGTGGCGACTGTTCCCCCCTCGGCTTTTTATCTGAAATCCTCCGAGGGCTCACAATTCCTCCGCTTCTGTTTTGCGAAGAAGGAAGAAACTCTCAAACAGGCTATTGCGAATTTATCGCCTGAAGCGTGATTTTCGTCGTGAGATTTTTTCCATCGCGACGATATCTCACATCGACCTGGTCCCCAATTTTCTTCGTTTCAAGAACCTGGTAGATATCGTCCAGACTATTCACTTCCTTGCCATCAACAGCGAGGATAATATCTCCGATGAATACCCGGCCAAACTCATCCTGAGTCATGCCCTTAAGACCTGCTCTGGCAGCGGAGCCTTTTTCATCAATATAAGAAATGATGAGCCCCTGAGTTTTCCCTGTGAGTCGGCTCTTCATGGAATCGGGCACAATGCCGATTCCGAGACCTGGACGGATAACTTTTCCGTGCTGAATAAGCTGCGGAACAATCTGCTTGATCGTATCAACCGGAACTGCGAACCCAAGACCGGCACTTGATCCTGATGTCGAAAAGATAACTGTGTTCATCCCGATGAGATGCCCTGAAGAATCCAGCAGTGGCCCGCCTGAGTTTCCCATGTTGATTGCGGCATCTGTCTGAATCATGTCGTTGATTTTCACTCCGCCAATTCCATCGATCTTTCTCCCGAGAGCCGAGATCACACCTGTCGTCAGCGTGTAATCCAGACCGAAGGGCGACCCGATCGCAAAAGAATACTGACCAACTAAAAGCGTCTTCGAAATTCCGGTAGCAATGGGTGAGAGCTTGGCTGGTTTTTCATCGAGCTTTAAAACTGCGATATCTTTTTCCGGGGCAGTTCCGACGAGCTTCGCGTGATACTGTTTCGGATCGTTGTAGAAAGTCACAACGAAGTTATTCCCACCCTGGACCACATGGAAGTTCGTCACAATATGACCGGTTTCATCCCAGACGAATCCTGACCCCTGACCTTGCGGGATTTCGACTTCGCCGTAGTAGAAATTCTTGGCGAGCTTGATATTCGAGACGTTGACGGTACTCGGTACGGCGCGCCTGTA
>JAYVHR010000324.1:0-3356 GCA_043771075.1 Bacteriovoracaceae bacterium | reverse complement strand
ATCGTCTACGACTCTCAGAGATAAATTACCACTTTTCGCGGATATATTCATCCGGGGCCGCTTTCAGTGGATTCTCACACTGAGGAATTTTACAATCTTTCCCGACATTCAACTGCTTAACCCATGCGTGCTGATCAGCGATTGTCTTACCCGTATAGGAGAGACGTGTGACCTCGGAAAACTTTTCATCAACGGGTTCCAGACACCAGCAGGAAGAGCCAGCGCTTTTCGTGGCCTGAGTTCCGAATAATTGTTTCATCCCCGATTTCACCAGATAACGATCGAGACTCATGGCCAGCATGCTTTTCTGGGATGTATCTCCGAGAGCAATACCTTTCTTTGACCATTCAAAACTCCGGAAATAATCGTGCGGCTCTTCTCCATGCTGAAATATCAACGCGGCACCTTTATAGTCTTCAGCCGTATTGAGACAACCCATGCGGGAGAGCTCAACCACTCTTCCTCTTCTGGCCGCATCCCGGGACATGAGATCTGATAACTGATCCGGGGTCATCTGAAAAAACTTCTTCCGGTCTCTTTGATCCTCATCCACGATTTGCTGGAGATCAGAGGAGCAAAGTTTTTGTGAAGAGCATGAAGTGATCAGGAAAATAAAGAAAATGAATTTCAAAATATTACTTGAACCTTTCCGCGGACAAACCGAGCCATTCGAGAGCATTTTGGAAGAGAAGCTTTTGCTTTATCTCGGGCGAGAAATCTGAAGATTCAATAAGCTTACCGGGAACTTCTTCTCCTAACGGAAAAGGATAATCGGAGCCAAGTGCCACGCGATTGCTACCCATAAGTTTCACAATGTACTTTAAAGCGTCAGCATCATGAACCAGCGAATCGAGCCAGAATTTCCCAAGATAGTTCCGGGGATTCACATTATTATCAACCGCCACAAGATCCGGCCGGCAATTAAAACCATGTTCAATTCTCCCGATCGTCATCGGAAAACTTCCGCCCCCATGAGCGAAGGCGACACGGAGTTTAGGAAATTTTTCAAACACTCCACCGAAGATCATGGAACAGATGGCGAGACTTGTTTCCGCAGGCATACCCACGAGCCATGGGAGCCAGTATTTCGGCATTTTCTCCTGTCCCATCATGTCCCACGGGTGAACAAACAGACACATGCCAAGACTCTCTAATGCTTCATAAACGGGAAAGAGTTTTTTCTCGTCGAGATTCCATTCGTTCACATGAGAGCCAATCTGAACTCCCGCTACTCCGAGAGTTTTCAGTCGTGCGAGTTCTTTAACAGCGAGATCGGGTGACTGCATGGGAAGTGTCCCCAAGGCCACGAACTTTTCCGGATTTTTTGTCGCGACTTCAGCAATATGGTCATTCAGATAACGGGAGACGTAGTCTCCATCCTGCGGTTTTGCCCAATAGGAGAACATCACCGGGACGGTGGAGAGAACCTGAATAGTATCCGTGATTCTCGCCTCAGCTGCATAACAATTTGGCTCCACTTTCCGGAAGAATTTTCCGGAATCATCCACCATATCAGCGCTGCAGCTTTTGCCGCAAACATGCTGATGCTTAAGTTCAATGAATCCGCCGTAACCGAACTTATCTTTGAATTTCGGAATCTCGGGAGGAAGGATGTGCGTGTGGATATCAATTTTCATGACCATGTCCTGCCATTCACAGTTCCGCAGCTGCATTTCACATGCTCAGAATTGTAGTAACGGTTGAAGACCGCAGGAAAATCCGTCTCGATGTTTTTCAAGTGGAAGAATTCCTCGTACAGTTTTTTGCCACAGTTTTTACAATACCACTGAAGGCCATCGATATCTTTTTCAGCGCGGGTCTTCTCAATCACGAGACCAATCGAGCCTGCACTTCTTTGCGGGGAATGGGGTGCGCCGCCGGGAAGGAGGAAGATATCTCCTGCTTTGAGATGAATGTCCTCAAACTTCCCTTCTTTATTTATTGTCCGGAGGAAGATTGTTCCTTCGAGCTGGTAAAACCACTCGTCACTTTGATTCACATGAAAATCGGTTCTTTCATTGGGGCCACCAACCACCTGGATAATAAAAGTGCTGTCTTTGTAAATGACCTTATTGGAAACCGGTGGTTTCAGAAGATGGCGGTTTTCATCAATCCATTTCTGGAAGTTCATCGGTGGCATCATGAAATCACCGCAATACACTTCAGTTCAATTGCAATCGGTGTCGGAAGACAATTGATCTCAAGTGTCGTCCGGCAGGGAGGATTCTTTCCGAAGTATTCCTTCCAGAGGCGATTGTAGGTCGGAAAATCATCTTTCATGTTCGTCAGGTACACCGTCACGTCCACCAGGCTTTCCCATGTGGCACCTGAATCTTCGAGAATATATTTCACGTTCTGGAAAACTGAATGACACTGTTTTTCGATATCATAGGAAACGATCGTTCCTTCTCCATCGAGAGTGACACCGGGAATTTCCTTCTTGCCTCTTTCGCGGGGACCCACGCCGGATAAGAAAAGGAGATTTCCCACTTTCTTTGCGTGCGGATAAGCACCAACCGGTTCCGGAGCTTTCGATGAATCGATAGAAGACATAATTAACCCTTACAGATATTTTTAACGTTGCTAAAAAATTCGAGAATATATTTTCCACCTTCACGGCCACGGCCCGATTCTTTCATTCCTCCAAACGGAGTTCTCAGGTCGCGAAGCATCCAGGTATTTATCCAGACAATGCCTGAATCGATTTTCATGGCGACTTTTTCCGCGCGGGCCTCATCCTTGCTCCAGATTGACCCGGCCAGGCCGTATTGAGTGGAATTTGCCCAGTCAATCACTTCTGCCTCAGTATCGAAGGGAGTAATCGTTGCCACTGGCCCGAAGATTTCTTCCTGATTAGTAAGACACGATTGAGTCAGTCCTTCGATCAGAGTCGGAGCGATGAAAAAGCCATTTCCGATTTTTACATCATGCCCACCAGTGAGAACTTTTCCGCCTTCGGATTTCGCACGATCGATACACTTCATCACTTTTTCAAAATGAACTTTAGAAACAACGGCACCTTGTTGAGTATCGGCAAGTTTCGGGTCACCTTGTTTGAGAGATTTAACTTTCTCAACCAGAGCATCCCGGAATTTCTCATAGATTGGACGTTCCACAAAGATGCGCGATCCACAGAGACAAATCTGTCCCTGGTTGGCGAATGTCGAACGAACAGTTGTCTCAAGTGTCTTCTCAAAATCACAGTCAGCAAAAATGATGTTAGCGTTTTTTCCACCCATTTCGAGATGGAGTCGTTTCATCGTTTCCGAAGAGTCACGGGCAATAATTTTACCTGTTACAGTGGAGCCGGTAAAAGAAATGGCCTTGATATCCGGATCTTTCGAGAGCGCACTTCC
>JAYVHR010000323.1:0-11942 GCA_043771075.1 Bacteriovoracaceae bacterium | reverse complement strand
CTGTCCGCGCAATTTACATAGATTTAGACGGTTGGGAGGCTAAATCACTCCCAACCTTGGACTTTACCGGATTCGAAGTAGATATACTTGGTGTTGCCGTTGTACTGATAAAGCCATCGCTCATTCTCGTAAGAAGGATTACCGGCAATTTCCACGCGCATGGGTTTTCCAAGTGAGCCCATGACATCGTCTTTCGACATGCCCATCATGACTTCATTTCTTCTGGCAGTGAGAGCATCACCGACCGAAGCGGGAGAGCGTGTCTTCTCTAAGAACCCGCGGGACGAAAGGTATTCACGTCTTTCTCCACGAGGGAGTTTCAGGTAATAAATCCGTTCCGAATCGGTCGCGAGTTTCTTTTTGTGTTTCTGATAAAATTCCTGATCATCCTCGGCCAGTCCACTTTCAAGTGACCTCAGTTCCTGGCGAAGAATTTTTCCTTCACGATCAAGGCCCCGCTCCGATTCTGTCCGCGGGAGACGGTTACGGCGGTACTCATCCATCGACATGCCTGTCACTTCAGCGTCTCCACCTACAACCGGGAAATCTTCATCCGGGTGATAGAAGGTTGAATCGTCATGCTCCATCTCAGAGAGATATGATCTTCCGGTTGGAAGGTCTGCACAGGCAGAAAGGGTGAGTAGAATAGTCAAAAATAGGTAACGTGTCATAAAACCATCCTTGTTACATGACATTGATCTCTTCGGATGCTGAGGGACTAACTTTTAGCTCTTCCAGGGGGGAGGAAAAGCTTACCCCCTAAGTTTCTGACTCTGGTTTGCCGAAGAGGCAAGTGATGGACTTTCTGTATAAACTCGAAAATTTCCTTAACGCTCTCATTCTCCGAATCGGTGAAAAACTTCTTTCATTTGTTCCGGTGAAAATCCGCGTCTTCTTTGAAACCTTCGATCAACGTTGGGCAAGTTTCATTCTATTTATGAAGGCACTTCCCGCTCTTCTGAAAAGTAAAGTTCCGGGTCTCAAATCCTACGCAAAGAATTTTGATTACAAGGATAAAATCCTCGCACCTTTGAAAGAAGGGCTCACGAAATACAATGCCGGCCAGAAAGAAAAAGCGGGACAGCTCAAAGTCATTTTCCTCGCCCCATTTATTATCATGGGCCAATGGCTTAAAGGCCTCAATCCCTTACAGTCACTTATTCTTTTATTCTTCACCGGCGCCTCAGTTCTTTCAGGAATCAGTATTATTTCTTCCAGTTCACGCCTGGTTCAGGGTGATGAGGCCGGCCGGACTCCTGCGAGCGAAGAAGTGAGCTACGATCGTCCTGACTATTACAAGAAAGATACCAAGCATGTGACTTTTTCGAATCTTCGACTCCCGGTTTATATTCCTGAGGTGAACCAGCTTCGCTCGGTGGATATCGATTTCACAGCGACAATGACAACCAGAGAAAGTAAAATCTTCCTCGAAAAAATGGAATTCCAGGTACGCGATCATCTCATCCTTGAGATCGAACCTTCGGTGGCGAGCTTTCCTTTAACCGAAGAAGGGAAAGAAATTATCCGTCAGAAACTCAGTGCTGAACTGGAAGCTTTCCTGAAGATCCACAAAATCGCCGGCAATGTTGAAGATTTAAAAGTTATTTACATCCTCGCTAACTGATCAATGTCCGCACAGTCCTTTCATTGATCTGAAGTTTCCTCGCTGTCATCGCCACATTCCCTTCACAGACCGAAAAAGCTTTCTTCACATAATCGCGCTTGTGCTGATCCAGAGAAATGATTTCGCTGTGACTGGCGAGGGTCACGAGATCCGAACTTTCCAGCAGCAGGGTTTCGTCGGTAGTATCAAAATCAAGCCGGGTCGAGCGGGTGAGGACTTTCTTTTTGTCGAGATGTCCCAGGAGCTGGCGAAGATTGCCCGGCCATGCAAGGGTTTCGTAAAACTCAATCAGGCGAACAGTAAGTGTCACATTGTTTTTCAGTGCAAAAAACTGGCACGCCTCACGGATTTTTTTATTCTCATTCCGAAGCGGAGTAAGGGCCACACTCTGGCCCGCTTTCAGGCGGAAAAAAAGATCGCGCCGGAATTCACTCCTCTCCACCATCTGCGAGAGATTTCTTCCGGAAGCAAAGATGAGGCGTACATTCACTGACTCTTCTTTCATCTCCCCCACTCTCCGGAACTTTCCGGAATCGAGGAAGGTCAGTAGTTTTGTCTGAATATCCATCGGCAGGGAATCAATTTCATCGAGAAAAAGTGTGCCGAAGTTAGCGGCCTTGAGTGCCCCGGTTTTATCCGCGACAGCACCGGTGAAGGATCCTTTTTTGTGACCGAAAAGTTCGCTCTCAATTAACTGGGGATTAAATGACGAAAGGTTAATAGGAACAAAGGGCCCGGAGCGTCCGCTTCGCTCATGGATTTTTCCGGCCAGATGAGTTTTTCCGGTGCCGGTCTCACCCTCAATGAGAATCCTGAGATCAGACTGCATGAGAAATAATTCTGAAAGCACGGGGTGTTCAAAATGATTGGCAGCAATCCCTTCGAGTCCATCAGTGTCGAAATTCATCCGGTGTTCATCTACATAGAGACGATCGGATCTTTCCACATACGCTTCTCTGGCCGCGAGTCCGTTTAACCAGAAGGCCTGGCCCTTCAAAGTCTTCAGTACAAAGCGCCCCTCCGCAATGTCTTCGAGCTCGAGACGGTAATGGAACGGATTGACGGAAGTCTGGGGAAGTTCGACGTAGGCAAGCGATAGGTTGTCGGGCCGGAAATGATGGGACACAAGATCAATGACTTTCCGGTTCAGCGTAAATTCCTTTTTTCTCCCATGAGAGGGAAAAATGCTGCAACTGTCACCGAGCCTCACCCCTCCTTCCTCAATCTGGCGCAAAATCATTTTTCGATGGAACATGTTCACTCCTGTTTTTAGCGGTCTTTATCTGCTAGGATGGTCAGAGAAAAAAGACAAAGACCGGGATGAAGAAGTGAATATACAGAAAGGAAGCACTGAGTTTCTAATGGGAATCGACAAGATTGATCAATTGCAATCCTGGTTGAACGAACATCCTTTCATGAGCGGAATTGCATTTGTAGGACGTTCGAACGTCGGCAAGTCTTCACTCATTAATTGTTTCTTCGGAAAAAAAACAGCGCGGGTATCAAATACTCCCGGAAGAACCCGCCAGATTAATATTTTCGGATTCACCGTCATCGAACCTTCCACTAAAGCGGAAAGAGAATTTTATCTTTTCGATGTTCCGGGATACGGCCACGCCGATGTCTCCAAGGAAATGTCGAAGAACTGGGGCGACCTCCTCGATGTGCTTTTCAAGATGTGTTCAGAAAAAATTCTCCTCATGAATATTCAGGACGCGCGCCATCCACTGCAGGATTCCGACGTGGCCTTTCATGAGTACATAAAATCGTTCGAACTCGAGACCTATCTCATGTTTAACAAGATGGATAAGCTCAAGACTCAGAGCGAACGTTCACGCCTCAAGGCCATTCAGCCCGAAATCTTCAAGAGCTTTAAATGGGTGAAACAAATTCACTTCATCTCGGCCGAGAAGGGAGATGGTCTCGATGCAGTAGAGCAGGCCATGATTAACTTCCTGAACAGGATTCCCGAGTAACGAGCTCGGAACAGGAAATATGTTCAGGTTTCACGAAGAACCCCGCGAGAGTTATAATCTTTAAATGATGAAGTTGCCCCATCTCGAACTCCTCTTACCGGATGACGAAAGACGAATTGAAGAAGTCTTCGCCGAATTACGTATACGCTACAAGGACTACAAAGATCCCTGGGGATTCAATCTCGACTTGTGCGAAAAAACTGTACGTACACTATTCCCACTCTATCGTTCTTATTTCAAAGTCAGAGTTTTCGGTCATGAGAATGTAAAAGATCATCCGTATATCGTAGCGTCCAATCACACCGGACAGCTTCCGATCGATGCCGGACTTATCACTCTCGCCTTCGCGATGGAAATTAATCCATCCCGCGTTCTTCGTGCGATGGTGGAAAGATTCATGGCGCAGCTACCATTCGTCGGAGATTTTTCCGCTCAGACCGGAGCGATTCTCGGAGACCGCACAAACTGCGAGTACCTCATTGATCACGGCGAATCCATTCTCGTATTTCCTGAAGGTGTTCGCGGAATCTCCAAGAACACTTCCGACTACTATAAGCTTCGTCCCTTTCATCAGGGTTTTTACCGGATAGCGATCCAGAAAAAAACACCGATCCTTCCCGTGTGTGTGATTGGTGCTGAAGAAATGTTCCCTTTCGTTTTTCATTCGAAGAAACTTGCCGAAATGCTCCGGGTGCCAGCACTTCCGTTATCCCTGAACTATTTCCCACTCCCTTCGCCGATTGATATCTACATCGGTGAGGAGATCGCAATTCCTTCGCATTTTGAAGAAGAGACTTCTGAGAAAGAAGTAAAAGAAAGCGTTTTCCACATTGAGAACACCATCAAGCGCATGATCGTTGGCGGTC
The DNA here is from genome assembly GCA_043771075.1 of Bacteriovoracaceae bacterium. Lineage (GTDB taxonomy): Bacteria > Bdellovibrionota > Bacteriovoracia > Bacteriovoracales > Bacteriovoracaceae > Peredibacter. Next base: position 7,476 of record JAYVHR010000323.1, on the reverse strand, counting down.
TCAAAAATCGTCGTCCGTTTTTTGATCAGATCAGAAAACCAATTTCAAAATATGTTATCCGCGAGTTCCGGACTAAAGGGAACACGTGAGCGAGACGAAAAAAATACTCTTAATCGGTATAGCCGGCGGTCTGGCCCAGATGACAGCACGTCTGATCCTGACAGAGCATCCTGACTGGGAAATCCTTGGAGTCGATTCACGGGGAGTGTCCCGAGTTCCTCAGCTGAAAGGTCTCACTGCGATGGAGATCAAATACTCGCGCGGAAATTTCGAAAACCTTTTCCGCACACATAACTTTGATGTTGTTTACCACTTAGGCCGGATCAGTCACTCTTCCAACTCTGATAACGTTCTCGCAAAACGAATTGATCTCTCCGTCATGGGAACAAATCGCATTCTCGAATTGTGTGAAAGATCCGGAGTGAAGAAAGTTGTGATTCTTTCCACCTTCCACGTTTATGGTGCTTATCCCGATAACTCGATTTTCCTCAAGGAAGATGCACCTCTGCGCGCTTCCGTAAAGCATCCTGAACTTCGTGATGTGGTCGAGATGGATCAGATCTGCACGAGCTGGATGTGGAAGAACCAGAATAATATTTCCACTGTCGTCCTCCGTCCCTGCAATATTGTCGGGACACTCATTCAGAACTCAATGACGAAATTTCTCGCGGGCCCGATTGCTTTAAGACCGATTGATTACAATCCGGTTTTCCAGTTTATCCATGAATTTGATATGGCCCAGATTCTCTACAAGGCGATGGAACATCTTCCGACGGGCACATACAACGTCTCAGGAGATGAATACATTTCATTCCGTGATGCTCTGGATGTTGTGGGTACGAAGGGAGTTCCCTTCCCGATGATTCTCGGAAAGCCGCTGAATAATCTTGTGAGAAAAATTAATATCGATGTTCCGGATTACCTCATCGACTACCTGAAATTTTCCTGTCTCATTTCAAATTCTGAGATGAAGAAACATCTCGGCGCAAATTTCATGCGCTTCTCAATCAAAGAAGCACTCGAACTTATTAAGCTCAGATAGCGGCATTCCCAGCAAGATATCAGCCACTTAGGCTAAGAATGAAATTGACGAAGAAGGGCCATTTCCATATTATCTGTTCTCAAAGTGGCTCCCTGACGGAATGGTAGACGTAGCGGATTCAAAATCCGCCGTTGGCAACAACGTCCGAGTTCGAGTCTCGGGGGAGCCACCACTTTTACTTCTGAACCAGAACTTTAAATCCACCCACAGTCATGTGCTTCACGGAAAATGGCATCACGATATCTTTCATGCCGGTCATACGGGGATCTGTATGAACTTTCTTATTTACCCGAATTCTATCGCCCTTCGATTTATAAATAACGAAGGCAAAGATAACGGTTTCATCTTTTTTTAGTTTGCAAAGTTTCGGGAAGGGAATGCCCCAGGCATTATTGATGTCATCTCCTACGCATTCGTAATAATCCAAAGCTCCATGTTCCATCCAGACTTTACAGCCAAGTTTTGCCATCTTTTTATATGCCGTGAGATCTTTCTTTTTTATCGGGATAACAAATCCATCAACGTAACGAGCCATACAAACTCCCATCTTTATAATTTTTACTTCTTAATCTTATCCTGAATTTTGATCACGACTCTTCCGGATTTCTCTCTATCTTTGGCCATGGCAAAAGCTTCATTCACTTCAGAGAACTCGAAATGGTGGCTCACCATATGCGGACCAATTTGTGATATTTTGTTGTTCCAGTTTTCCATCGCCTTCAGGAGCGATTCATTGGTACATCCCTGCACCCATTTCAGTGTGGCGTTTTTAAGAAAGAATACCGTCGGCCTGAAATCCACCTGAGAATATTTTGCGAGTATCACTCCTAAGAATTTCTTTTTGCCGAAGTGTTCGAGATACATCCAGCCACCTTTACCTGAAAGGTGATCACCTGAGGCGTCGATGACAATGTCATAATTTGCTTTGCTTTGCGGATCCAAGAGTAATCGAGCTGCATTCAAGCAATTGAGTCCCAGAGCCTGTCCTCGGGAGATTCTCTGCGGAATTATTTCTATAAGTTCAGCACGGTAGCCATAATGTTTTAAAACAAGGCCAACTGAGAGTCCAAGAGACCCTGCACCGATGATGAGGATTTTTTTCTCCGGTCGAAGTTCATTTTGAATATTGGTGTAGACGTTTTCCGCAACCGCAAGAATTTCAATCAAAGTAGTTTCCGCACTGACTTCATTTCCAATCTTAAGCAGAGATGCTTCCGGAAAATCAGACAGGGTGGTGAGCATGCCATGATCAGTAGCAAGGGAATACTGGTTCTCACAATCCTGAGATCCAGCGAGGCATTTTGGACAGTAGCCACATTTAATCTGAACAGCTGAAGTGACAAAATCACCAGGCTTCAATGAACTGACGTCGGATCCAGTCTTCTGAACCTGACCGACCCATTCATGACCAAGGCTGATTTCATCGCGGGAGCTCTGCTCGAGTGCATGTAAATCTGATCCACATATTCCCACCCACATCGGTAGAACACGAACATGGTAGGCATGCACGGACTCATTCATTTCCTCATCGCGGAAGACGAATTTTTTCGTGTCATAAATGTAGACGGCTTTCTGGAATTTCAAATCAATTCAACCTTTGGTTGCTTTGTCCGTTCATTATAAAACAATCCGGGACAATTTCAACACAAGTATCCTGCGTGATGCTTAATGTGCTCTTCGATAAAAGTGCTGATGAAGTAATAACTGTGATCATAGCCCTCGCATATTTTCACATTCTGTTTTTGCCCTTTGGCAGAAGCAATGGTGATGAAGTTCTCAGTTAAGAGCTGCTTCTCTAAGAACTCGTCCTTGCTCCCCTGATGAATCAGGATCTCTGAAGGATGAGTGGCGCCGCCAGCAATAAGCTCGCAGGCATCATACTTCTTCCATTCGGATTCATTACTTCCCAGATAGCCAGTGAAAGCCTTCATCCCCCAGGCAGCCTTGGTGGGGTTCACGATCGGAGAAAAGGCAGAGATCGATTTAAAGAGAGCAGAATTTCTGAGACCCAAAGTGAGAGCTCCGTGACCACCCATGGAATGTCCGGAGATCGAGATGCGATTCTGCTTAAAATAATCTTTGATCAGACCATAAAGTTCTTTCGTGATGTAGTCGTCCATCCGGTAGTGCTCGTTATATCCGCTAGTGGTTGCATTCAAATAAAAGCCCGCGCCCGATCCGAAATCATAACCCTCATGCTCTCCCGGAAGATTGAGACCCCGGGGTGAAGTATCCGGGCAGATCACCATGATCTTTTCTTGTGCGAGATATTTCTGGGCGCCGGCCTTGGTGATAAAATTTTCTTCAGTACAGGTGAGTCCTGAAAGCCAGACGAGACAGCCTTTAACTTCTCCCTTAGGAATAAATGTCGAGATCTTCATTTCTGTTTTCGTCGACACTGAATCATGTGACCAGAACTGGGTTTGACCACTAAACGATTTATGAGTCTTAAGCAATTTCATAATTTTCCTTAGAACGTAACTACACTTCGGATGCTCTTGCCTTCTTTCATCAACGTAAATGCTTCATTGATCCGCTCAAGCGGCATCGTGTAAGTGACGAGGTCATCAATGTTAATTTCACCCCTCATGTATCTGTCGACGTATCCCGGGAGCTCAGTACGGCCTTTCACTCCACCGAAAGCGGATCCTTTCCAGACTCTGCCAGTGACTAACTGAAACGGACGAGTAGAAATCTCTTCCCCGGCAGCCGCCACGCCAATGATAATGGACTCGCCCCAGCCTTTATGACAACACTCCAGGGCCTGGCGCATAAGCTTGGTATTCCCGACACATTCGAAAGAATAATCCACTCCTCCGTCTGTCATTTTCACAATGTTCTCCACTACTGTCCCCTGAATCTCTGAAGGATTCACAAAATCTGTCGCTCCGAATTTTTTCGCCATTTCAAACTTCGAGTTATTGATATCAATCGCGATAATCTTATTTGCCCCCGCCATCTTCGCACCCTGAATAACTGAAAGTCCGATACCGCCGATTCCAAAGACTGCGACACTGGCACCTTTCTCAACTTTTGCTGTATTCAGGACTGCTCCGATACCCGTAGTCACTCCACAGCCCAGGAGACAGACTTTTTCGAGAGGTGCTTTGGGGTCAATCTTGGCGAGAGATATTTCCGGAACAACTGTGTACTCAGCGAAAGTCGAAGTACCCATGTAGTGGTAGATAGTCTTCCCATCTTTAGAAAAGCGGGAAGTCCCATCTGGCATTAAACCCTTACCCTGTGTTTCCCGGATTCGCTGACACAGATTTGTTTTACCTGATTGACAAAATTTACAAGTCCCACACTCTGGAGTGTAAAGCGGGATTACGTGATCACCCTGCTTAAGGCTTGTTACTCCCTCGCCTACTTCTTCAACGACTCCCGCACCTTCGTGACCAAGGATCACAGGAAAAATTCCCTCAGGATCAACTCCTGAAAGCGTATAGGCATCCGTATGACAAACACCTGTCGCAACAATGCGGACAAGCACCTCTCCTCTTTTTGGAGCTTCGAGATCTACTGTCTCGATACTCAGAGGTTGATTCGGTCCCCATGCCACTGCCGCTCTGACTTTCATTTGATATCCTTCACGTGATAATTCTTAAGATTTGGATTTTAGGACAAGGTCGTCAGAATTGGTAGCACTCACAACTCGACAAATCTTTCTTTATTTATAACAACCAGCAAGATAGGCTCTCTTTATTAATGAATTACATAAAAAAACATTCCGACTACTTCATCTTTATCCTCATCATTATTTTCTTTGCATTTCTGTTCAAGGATTACTGGACCACTGACACGGTACTTACCAGAGATGACCTTCCCATCATCGTTCCTCTCTCGAAGGTCGAAAGCTTCACTGATTATTTCAGGCTCGTAAAAAACAATACAATTCTGGATGTCCAGCCCGTCAGGGATTTATCTCTGTTGTTCAATCTGGCGGTTCTCAATCTTACCGGTAAGCCATGGTTCCGGGGATTCAATTTCATTATTTTTTCGCTGATTCTCTTGCTTACAATCCGATTGATGAAAAGACTGAATTTCGGTAAGCCAGCGATCTACTTTTCACTGCTGATACTTGCGATGCATCCCGTGATGGTAAGTGCCACCGGGTGGATTTCCGCTCGTAAACATACGCTGGCGTTATTATTTCTTCTTCTTGCGTTGGTCAGTTTCCTGAAAGACAAAAAGATCACACGCTCGGTAAATCTCTGGTTTCTGTTATCCGTTCTTTCGCATCAGATATTCATTCTTTTCCCTCTCTGGCTTCTGATTTACTTTAAGTTCTTAAATATTAAAGTTCCGCGGGCAAGATTATGCACTCTTATTGCTGTTGGGATGATTGGTTTTATTCCCGCCTTTTTCAAAACATTCGTTTTCAAGATGGGCAACACAATGTTCATGAGGGAATCTCTCGGCGAAAATATCTCCCGGGCCGTTCTCTCTATTGGCCGGGCCGTCAGTCAGCTGGTTTTTCCAGTCTCTCTGTCCGCAGTTTATGATCAGGGCAACCCTCTGAATCTCATTGGTATCCCGGTCCTCATTCTCACTCTTGCCTTTTTCTACAAGAAAAAATCCATGACCGCTCTGACCTGGCTCTCTCTTGCGGCACTTGCTTTTGCACCCACTCTGTTTACGTTCGTAAATGATACCTATCTCTATCTGCCTTTCATTAGTTCTCTTATTGCCTGCAATTACTATTTTGCTGAGAACCCTGTGAAGCTTCCCCGTCCGCTGATTTATTCATTTCTATTTGTTTTCATCGGCCTTCTGTCAGTGAAAACCATTTCTGCTGCGGGGATGTGGAGATCAGATTTCGAGTTGTGGAAATACTCATTTGAAAACGAAAAATCTCCGTACACAAAGATCCTGTTAAGCAGATCTGTTATTCCGGTACAACCGGAATATGGTTTGGAACTTCTTATTGAGGGTGTCAAAGGCTTCGATCTTTCGACCAATGAGAATGTGACGAGCTTTTTTCTTCCAAAAATTTATACGTCGCCACTTCCCATCCAGCGTAAGATCGAAATCTTCAGGGAATGTTACATCGATAGTATTTTGTACCAGTCCTACTTCGGACTGACACTCGCCGAAGGAAATGAAGCACAGATGTGGGAAGGAATTAAGATTCTGAAAAAAGTCCTTCAGCCGGAAGAGTCCTATCCCGAAGGATCTGATGGAAGAAAAATTTACGCCGGCCTGAAATATCTCTGCAAGAACTTTCCCGGTAAGGAAGTTGTCTGCAGTGAGCTCGCGATCACTTCTTTCTGAGATTCTCCTGAACCATACTCAGCGGATAATAAATCACACCGACAACGATACTTGCCGGAGCACCGATCAGCATGAGGCCGTAGAATGGCTTGATAAACCACGAGTGGAAATTATTTGAGAAACCTGCGGCGTGATCCAGAATCAGTCCCTGGTAAACAAAGTTTACGAGAACTCCTGCCAGAACTCCTGAAACAAAAATCAGGAAGGGATTAAACAACATTTTGGAGATTGTTCTCGCTGAATATGGCTGACGGGCCACGTACTCCGCTGTGTAAAGCGTCGTGGCAATTCCCGTCAGAAGACACAGCAGAAATCCGCCTAAAAAAGGAGACCATTGCAAGTCTTCAACACTTCGAAGACCAGTTATTCCCAGGGCCACTACCAGTTCGGCAATCAACCCGAAAAACGCCAGTCCCATATAGTATTTTTTCATACAGAAATTATAGATTCTGTTAGGCTGATAGTTCTATGTATTTTCTCTGGATCATCCTTTTTACTCTCTCATTCGCACATGCGGGTCCGAAAGATATTTGCGATTTGATCGATTTGCCGAATTGCTCGGGTGTTTCCGCCCAGAACCGCAGAACCAGTAACTATTCACTCCCCAGCCCGGCAACGGCAGCGAACCTGAACCCTGCCAATGTCAGCGTCGACCGCGGGATCGGCGGAGAAGTACTTTTTCAGGCCAATAATCCCGTTTCGTACAATCTGGTCGGCGGTAGCGGACGATTCGGCGGGGCACTCATCAGTCCCACTCTGGAGAACAGCTTTTTTGGTGTCAGGGTCCCGGAACTCGCGGAAAACTTTTTGGAAAGAAATCAGGAAAAGAAAAGATTTGATAACAAGAAGCTGAATCTGGCCCTTGCCGGGAAAATCGCCAGACAGAAAAATTACGGTCTCGATTTCGGTCTGCTTTTCAAAAGACATTCGGAAGTAAAAAAAATCCGAACCGGCTTTGGATTAGCGGGACGGGCCTACATTTTCAACTTCGGTGCTTCTTATTACAAAGATGATTTCTGGCTGGATCTGAAGAATACGAAAATGGCAGGAACGGGCGTTCCTTACAGTGTGTTCTATGGAAAAGATAGTTACGACGAAAGCTACCAGGTAAGAACATTCTCCGCTGGAGTCAAGCTCTGGAATCTCTCCCTCGATATGGG
>JAYVHR010000322.1:0-4851 GCA_043771075.1 Bacteriovoracaceae bacterium | reverse complement strand
TGAGCAGCACAGGTCGAGCAACCTGATTTCGTAGCTGTCTGATCGAGATAATTCCATTCATTGTAATTTGCATTCAAATACAGACAGGCCTCGGTGAGGGTGTCGAATTTTTTCTGGAAAATCTCATGGGATTCATCTTGTAGCACAGTGACGTAATATTCCAGACGGTCTTCAGCGATGGATTCAGGGTCGGCCCCAAAGGTAATCTGAGCAAGAAAGTTCTCTTTCTCGTAACGGCAAAAGGTCCAGTTATCAGTATTTACGCTCTGCATGAGGTTCCTTGGAAGACTCTAGGTGACACCATAAATCAAGTATGACTTGTCACGTACTTAGAATTGTTCTATATTGGCTGCACTTTTTAGAAATGTCTACATGAGAGGAAGTTATGGCAAAAGGCCCACGCGTAATTGTTACTATGGAATGTACTGAAGCTAAGAAAGAGAACGGAACTCCTTCTCGCTATACAACTACGAAGAACAAGAAGACGACTCCAGAGCGTCTCGAGATGAAGAAGTATAATCCAAATCTTCGTCGTCACACTCTTCACAAAGAAATCAAGTAATCTCCTTCCAGAGAGTACAATAAAAAAAAGGACCCTTTTTGGGTCCTTTTTTTTTACTTCAATTCAGTAATTTTTGTTCCGAAGACTTTCAGCTGTTCCTTATCAATCAGGACATAGGATTTCCGCTCTTCACCCGAGAGGGCATAGACGGTTCCATTGATCGACGTCCCGGGAATTCCTCCCTGAACCATACCCACAATATAAGTCCGTACACCCTGAGTGGTGATGATCTTTAAACTATAAAGCGGAACGGCCGTCGCGCGGTCCATAAGCTCTTTCTGCTCAGGGGTCAGGTTCTCAAGAATAGACGTACTCTTCAAGGCCTCAAGTCGCTCGAGAAACTTCGTCACTTTATCCGGCCTAAGCTCATTTCCGTTATCACCTAACCAGAGATCATCTTTCTTGATGAGCTTGAGTGTGAGTCCTGCCTCACCATAGACTTCCAGTGAAACGAGCGACTCGACGTTGAGGGCGAGAACTTTTGATTCCACCAATTGTGCCAGATCATAACTCTCGAGCTGAATCTCCAGCGGATCAATCTGATAAATCTGGTTCTGAGTAGAGATGGTCATGTAGGCAGAGTTATCGATAGGATTGATAAGACCCATTTTAATTTCAAACGACTTTTCTTTGCTGTTCGTAAACATCAGCGTGAGAGTCGGATTATCCAGAGAATAAGAAGTAATGTTAATCGGTTCGAGACGGTGGAAGTTCCTCACCCTGATCACGTTAAAGGCCTCTATGATCTTCGTGATGACTTCTGATTTCATTCTGAGTGCCTGAGGGGCGGTCATCTGCCACGGGCCTTCGAGATTCCCATCGGGATGCGTATTCAGAAGTTCAAAGTCACCCTGCTTGTTAGTGAGCTTCATCGATTTCAGATGCTGAAGTTCGGCCACGGGAACCGGGTTAGCGTAAATCTGGGCAAGATCCACTTCGGGAGTTTCGGATTCAAAGACTTCCGCAAAAAGCCCCAGGAAGAGCAGGATGAAAAAGAAAAAGGCGACCAGAATCGTCGAGAGCTGGGGTTTTAATAAGGATCTGACTTGCATACGAAGATTATAATCAGAGACCGAGACTATCGTCTTCAGAATCTTTCTTCGACTTCTTCTTCTCAATAACTGTTGGCTCAATTGACTTGAGAAAGTTACGGAGATTTTCACGCTCACCCGGAATCGAGTAATTGAACTTACTCTGAACACGGTAGTCGGGCTTGGTGGAACTGATGATTCTCGATCTCAGGGCGTAGTAGTGACAGTAAGTCACATCGGCGGTCATCATGAAGTTTTGGGGAATCAGGAATTCAACGACAACAGATTGACCCTGGAGGAATTTCCCCTGCGTGAAGGCCAGCAGAGTATCCATATGGATGTCGGAGAGAAAACAAAAGCCATAGGAGATGCGTTCAAGGTCGGGCGCCTGGCGCTTGTAAGGGCGGAGTAATATGTCTCCAGGCTTTTTACTCTCAAGGCCCTGAAGCTTCTGTTCGGCCAGAATTTCTTCGGCTTCATTGAAGGCCTTGGGTGGTTCTTTTGCCTCACCTTCTGAAAGTGATGCCAGAACTTCTTCTGCAGTTTGGGTTTCTTCTGATTCAGGAACTTTCTCATCGTCTTTCAGTGATGCCATGAGTGAATTCAGGTCATCAGAAGAGGCATTACCACGAAGAGGAATGACGTTTGAACTATCCGTCAGAGGGGCCTTCATATTGAGGTTATAGAATTTTTTGATGTCATCAACAAAGAGGGGAATGGCGGCAGCTTCACACTCTTTCATCCGGCGCTCGAGTGCGGCCTCGATTTCATCGCGAAGACCCCACATACGGATGGAGATTTTCTTCACTTCAACTGGATGGCCGGATTTGTTGTAAATCATTCGCGATACCTCTTAGGAAGATTGTCGCTCAAAATCAAATTTAGGGGGAGAGGGAAAAACAATTCGGAGTGGTTGAGTCGGTCATTCAGGACATGGACCTGATCAGCAATTTGGGCCGGAGGCTCAATCAGCAGACATAAGAAAGCCCCCATTCGGGGGCTCGTTTTGGCTTTTTATGGCAAAAGGTTTATTACCGGAAGTTTTTCCGGAGGAACTTGGAAAGTCCCATTTTATCGAGAGTTTTAATTGTAGAAGCAGCAAGCTTCAGACGAATTGTCTGACCAGACTCAGGATCAAAGATCTTCTTAGTCTTGAGGTTTACTTGTTTGAAAACGCGGGTCTTGATGTTCGAGTGAGAGACTTTATTGTTGGCCTGGCGGCTCTTACCCGTAAGATCACATTGACGTGCCATTTGATATTTCCTTAGTCAAAATTACTAATTTTAGTTCAGAAAACTTATGCCTTTTTGAGCACCTTGGCAAGGGAGAAGTTGAAGAAAATTGTGGACTTAAAGCCTTTAAAAGATTCATACTTGAGAGCAAATTCCCTCACAGAAAGGTGGTCTCTTCATGTCACTTAAACCCTTGAATATTAAACCAAAACTACTTCCGGCACCAACTGGCGCCCCGGTTTATTCCACCAAGGTGAAAAATTCGAAGGGGAAAGAAATTCTTCTCGCGAACCCGAAAGCGACCCGCTCACTGATCGCTCTCATGGATCTTGCGGCCGTAAACGGCGGGGCCGCCTGTCACTGGGGTGGACCCTCAGCGATGACGGAAACCTGGACGGCGATTCACCAACTCATGTTTCAGAAACAGGATTGGTTCAACCAATATAATTTCGTGAATGATATCGGCCACGCGGAAAATGGAATCTATGCCCTTCGCACGGTTCTGGGTTACGGAGATCTCACGCTGCAGACACTGAAGGGTTTCCGCTCGATGAATTCAAAACTCACGGGCCACGGCGAATCTCACCTGTATCCGGAAGGCGTTCTTCTCTCTAACGGTCCACTGGGATCAGCTTTTCCTCAGGCGCAGGGGTTGGCCGTCGCAGATAAAATTTCCGGCAATAAACGTGTCACTATAGTTTCCGTTTCAGACGGTGCAGCGATGGAAGGGGAGGCCAAAGAAGCTTTCTCAGCAGTTCCGGGACTCGCGATGAAAGGGAAACTCAATCCATTCATCGTTATGGTTTCTGATAACAATACAAAACTCGGCGGAAGAATCGATAAGGATTCTTTTTCGATGCAGCCAACATTTGAGTCTCTTGCGATTCAGGGTTGGGAAGTGATCAAGGTCGATAACGGTCATGATCTTGAAAAAGTTTATCAAACTCTGGAAGATGCGATTGACCGCGTGAATGCAGATTCGACGAAACCAGTTTGTGTGTGGCTCAAAACTATCAAAGGTTACGGAGTCAAATCAACCGTCGATTCATCTTCTGGTGGACATGGTTTTCCCCTCAAGGCCCACGATGAAGCGATTCACGCTTTCTTAAAAGAAATCTGGGGTACAGAAGAAGTGCCGAAGGAATTTACCAGCTGGGGCAATGAACTCACGGTGAAGCCTGAGAAGAAAGCGTCATCCGGCCCGGTGAAAGATAAGATGCAGATTGGTATCGCTAAGGGTCTCTCGCGTGCAGTGAAAGACGGGCTTCCGGTTTTTTCCATCACTTCGGACCTCCAGGGTTCAACTGGTGTGAAAGCATTTCATACGGAATTTCCGGATCATTATATTGATGTTGGTGTCGCTGAATCCAACATGGTTTCAACCGCTGTCGGCATGTCGAAGGCCGGATTCATTCCGGTGGTGGATACGTTCGCCGCTTTCGGTGTGACGAAAGGAAATCTTCCGCTCATCATGGCGTCGCTTTCACAGGCGCCGGTCATGGCAGTTTTCTCGCACACTGGTTTTCAGGATGCTGCAGACGGAGCAAGTCATCAGTCACTCACTTATCTCTCGGCCCTCTCAAGCATTCCTCATCTCAATGTGGTGAATGTCGCTTCGGCGAAAGAAGCTGAAGAGTATGTGTACGCCGCTGCTAAAAAAATCGCTAAAGATCGTGAAGCTGGAAAAGATGGAGAGTCGTATATCTTTTTTGTTGGCCGCGAGAACTTTGCTCTCGAACTAAAAGATGGTCTGGGGTATGAGCTACACAAAGCTCAGCGTCTGACTGATGGTCATGATGTTTCGATCGTGGCCTCTGGTTCACTCGTTGGAAAAGCACTCAAGGCCTATACTGAACTGAAAGAGAAAGGTATCGAGGCAACGGTGATTAACCATAGCTTTGTGAACCATACTGACTTTGAAGAAATCGCTCACTGGATTGATGAAGCAGGGGGCAAAGTCATCACTCTTGAAGATCATCAGATGGTCGGCGGAATGGGAGCGCAGCTGATTCACAAGCTTAAGCTT
>JAYVHR010000321.1:0-7136 GCA_043771075.1 Bacteriovoracaceae bacterium | reverse complement strand
TATTTCGAGGAAAAGCATTCAGGATTTTATATCCAGAAAATTATCCCGACTTACCAGCGCGATGGAATTATCCAGGGTCACCCGGATGTTCTTTCACCCCTCGGGGCGCTCTCGTATTATGTTTCTTCCACGCAGACCATTGAACGTGTGAGCCACCTGAGACCTTTCCGCCTGATCAATAATGATGAAACGATGAAGGTAACTTTCTCAACCCTCGCGGGTCTAGAGATTTTCCCACGCTCGCGCGAAACGGCGATGAACTCCGTTCTCGGTTTCATGGATAAGACAAAAACTTCAATGGGATCACGTCACCTTCGTCAATTCTTTCAGAGTCCCTCGTGTGACGCTGTCACTATTGAGAAACGTCTCGATCTCGTAGGAAAGCTCACAAAAACACCTGAAGCAATGAAAACTCTTCGTCGCGAGCTGGAAGATGTGCGCGACATCGACCGGATCATGGCGAAAATCTCGACGAAAAAGGCCAATGCAGGCGACATCCTGAACATGGCCGCCGCTTTGGAAATTTTTGAGTCAGTGGAAAACCTGATGAAGGCAAATGACCTGACTTTCTTCCAGAAGCTCCCTAAGAAAGACACCGAATATCTGGCCACCCTCGCAGCTGAAATCAGAACGACCATCAGTGATGAAATGGGAGCGCATGCCGAGAAAGGAAATCTCATCAAGCCGGGAGCCTCGAAAGAGCGCGACCGACTGGCGAAACTCTCCAACTCAGCTTCTGACGAAATCCTGAAACTTGAAACCAAGTACCGTAGCAGTACCGGTATCGGGAATCTCAAGATCAAGCACAACAATATCTCCGGCTACTTTATCGAGATCTCCAATTCTCATCTTTCAAAAGTTCCTAAGTCATTCCAGAGACGTCAGACACTCGTGAATAACGAGCGCTACATCACGGATGAACTTGAGACGTTTGAAAAAGATGTAACGACCGCTCTCGATAAACTGATGAAGCTCGAAAAAGAAATCTTCGAGGGAATCTGTCGTAATATCGCTGACCACGCTCACCTGCTTCTCGATGTGGCGAAACGCTTTGCCCAGATCGATGTGTTCCAGGCGCTGGCATGGACTGCAGTTCAGGAAAATTTCGTCCGCCCGACATTCGATGTCCATAAAACGAAAGTCGCAGTCATTGGTGCCTGGCATCCGCTGATCAAGGCCAATATCCGCGACAGTTTTGTCACTCACTCTATAACTCTCGACGAGAATTCTCATTTCGGGCTCATCACGGGTCCGAACATGGCCGGTAAAACCACTGTCATGAGAGAAGTCGCAATTATTCAATACCTCGCCCAGCTGGGATCTTTTGTTCCGGCGGCCAGTGCTGAACTCGGTATCTGTGATTATCTCTTTTCTCGGCTTGGCGCCTCAGATGACATCATCAGAGGACAATCGACATTCATGGTGGAAATGGCAGAGACAGCGGAAATTCTCCGTCATGCTTCTGAAAAATCTCTCATCATCCTCGATGAAATCGGCCGCGGAACTTCTACCTACGATGGACTCTCAATTGCGTGGGCACTCGTTGAGCACTTCGTGAAAAAGAAATCTCTCACTCTTTTTGCTACTCATTATCATGAACTGATTGAGCTCGTGGAAAGCCTTCCGGGTGCTAAAAACTTCACCGTGAGAACGGAGCAGAAAAACGGAAAAGTTCAGTTTATGTATGAGCTGATCGAGCAGGGTGCGACTCAGAGTTTTGGAATTCATGTGGCAGAACTCGCCGGACTTCCGAAAGAAGTGCTTAAGCGTTCACGTGAAATTCTAAAAGGCCTCGAGAAGAATCAGGGTCATGCTGGCAAAGACCTGATCCAGAACCAGGCAATACCGGACCAGTTAACTTTCTTCCACGGAGTCACCCCTGTTCCTGCTCATCTCATGGACCTGGAACAGGATCTGATGGGTCTGGATGTGATGAACCTCACACCAATTCAGGCACTTCAGAAACTGCATGAAATGAAAACACGCATGCTCCCCGTTTAATCCTCAAATCAGGGGCCGGTTTACCGAAGAGAATAGCGAGGTAAACATGGCCCCCTATAATCTCTCCGATTTTGCAGTCAAAGAAATTAAGATCCCTTCTCCCCATCTGCGTCCGGCAGAGAGCAGGAGTTTTCTCGGGAAATACCTCACGGCACATTTTCTCGATTTCTGGGCGCTCTTCTTTATCAATGCTGTTGCCACTTTTCTTTTCAAGTCCACTCTTGAAACTTTCATGAGCACACGAGCGTTGAGTAATGCCTGGGATGGTGTGAATTTCTCACCGGCGGCTGGCCTTACTTTTATGGCCTTCACCTTCACTTATTTTTTCTCGAGCTATTTCATGAATCATGGACAGACTGCTGGCATGAAAATCATGAATTGCCGTGTCCGCATGAAAGAGCATAGCTTTAGCGAATCCCTTCGCTGGACACTCAGGTCCCTGGCCACCTACGCGACGTTTGGCCTCGTCTCTCAACGTTTTGCTGCCGATGTCGCCCCTCACGACCATCTCTGGCACGAACTCGTCGCACAGAAGGAAATGGCTGCACCTGACGTGAGGACTCTCACACCTGTCCAGGAAGAAGAAAATCTGCCAGTTGCTGCTTAAGCGATTTTTGGACGGATTTCGTCGAAGATCTTTTTGAAATTACTTTGCATGTAGTGATTCTCTCCCCACATGAGGAAGTCGGTAATACTTGTTTCGAGATTATCCCCATCATCGAGAAAGTGAACCAGGTCTTCAGCAATAATGAACATTGAGGCCAGATAGTGAATCCGGTTGGCCGAGAGTCCTCTTGGGAATCCGGATCCGTCAGGAGCTTCGTGGTGCTGGAGAATAATCTGATCTACATCCGGTGGAAGGAAATCGATACTCTGTGCTGTCTGTGAAGCATGAAGCGGGTGAAGACGATAACGGACAACTTCCGGCGAACGGTCTTCAAGGTCACCGGCCTGTTTATTCCAGCGTTCGATCTGCGGATAGAGAGTTTCATCGACGGCAAGATCGTGCATGAGTGCTGCCATCACGAGTTTTTCCTGCGCTTCCGGCTTATTTACCTGCGCGCACATGACACAAGTCAGGTAACACAGAAGTCCTACGTGTCTTGAGTATTCACTCCCCGACTCAGAAAATTTTCTCCGCAGAAGTGCTGCGATCTTATCGTCTTTATTGAGGGCAATGATCGCTTCTTTCACAATCTTCTGGGATGCTTTCACGGCGTCTGATGACCACCCAAATGCGCGAGAGATTTTTTCAATCTGCTCGAGGCAGTCTGTGGCCATGAGGGAATCGAGGCCCTCGGGTCTTCTGCTCATGCGGAAATAAAGATTTTCTTCCCAGACTCTCAGGAACTCTCTGCTTTCAGAGGCCTTGATATAAACTTCACTGATTCCTTTCGAAGCGAGCTTATTCGCCTCGGCCTCAGAAAACTCTGAACCTTTATTTGTAAGCTTCACATAATTAGTTCCGGAAAGTTTGAGGTAAATATCAAACTTCCCTGAAGCCACTTCGCAGGCCACCTTATGCTTGATCGGGACATGGGTCGGGCTGGTCGGAGGGGCCTGAGTAAAAGATTTCACGAGATGAGAAAGCTCTTCCGGGCAAATTGGCTTTTTGAGAACCGAAGTCACAAGTGTCATCTCTGCCGGTGTGGGAACTTTTTCTTTGGAAAAACTCGTCGCTACGAGAGGGAGATAAGCACCACTGTCTTTCAGGTAAGTATGGAATCCATCTTTTAATAATTGAAGGTCAGAGATGATGATTTCAGGACGACCCAGATGGAGAATGGATTTCACCGCATCTTCGCGGGTACGAGCAGTAACAATCTCACCACCGTAAAAATATTTAAGTGTGGCTTCCTGTAATTCTAAAATGTCGTCATCCCGGTCAACCAGGAGGAGGTAGCGTTGCATCTTGCTCTCTTTGCTTTTGGGTATTTTACCACCACTGGAAACAAGGAATATTGAGAGACGCGACCTAAGTGTGGGATAGGACTTTTTTTGTTGGATGGAAATTAATGTTTCTTCAGGGTCCTATAGGTTTCTAAGTTGCTGTAAGGGGTTTTTCATTGGCAACAAATCTTGCCACTAATCCTCTTTAAGCCACTGGAAGCCCAGCTCTTTGGTCTGGGCCGGATTCGGCTTCGACGGAGAACTTGCCATGAGATCTGTCGCCGAAGCAGTCTTCGGAAACGCAATCACATCACGGATAGAATCTGTTTTCGCGAGAAGCATCGTGACCCGATCCATCCCGAAGGCCATTCCAGCATGAGGTGGAGTTCCGTACTTCAGTGCCTCAATGAAAAATCCAAACTGATGCTGGGCCTCTTCCGGCGTGAATCCGAGAAGCTCGAACATTCTTGATTGCTGAGTATTATCAAAAATTCTCATCGAGCCGCCGCCAATTTCGTAACCATTGCAGACGATATCGTAAGCATAAGCCTTCACATCTTTGATCTTCGATTTATCAGACGAGAAATAAAGCTCAACGTCCTCATCTTTCGGACGTGTGAACGGATGGTGTTTGGCGTGCAGAGTATTCGCCTCAGCATCGTAATCGAAAAGCGGAAAATCATATACCCAGAGGAATGCATACACATCCGGGGTGACGAGATTGAAAGTCTTCCCGAAATGTCTTCTCAAAGCATCAGCGCAATCATGGGCGATATTTTCATTTTTATCAGCAGTAAAGAAGAACCAGCCATCGCCTTGGGCATTACCCTGAGCTACTGCGCGCTCAGAGAGCGCGCCTAATAACTGAGCATCAACAAACTTAGAGATACCACCGGTCACGGCACCATTCTCAACCTTGAACCACGCAACACCCTTACCACCGTAAGGCTTAACGATCTCAACGAGACCATCAATGTCTTTTCTCGCGAGTGTTCCCATGGAAGCTGAAACAAACATTCCTTTCACCATTCCGTACTTCGCGGCTGCGACTTCAGAGAATGTCGTGAAAGTTGATGTCTTGAAAAGATCAGTGACGACAAATTGCTTGAGACCAAAACGGACATCCGGCTTATCTGATCCGTAGTCTCTCATCACTTCATCGTACGAGATGGATTTCATCTCGAAATTTTCCGGCATATCAAAGACACCTTTCACAACATGAGTGGCGAGGTTCTTCATGTATTCGAGAGTGGGAAACGAAACTTCGATATCAATCTGGGTAAATTCCGGCTGGCGGTCAGCGCGGAGATCTTCATCGCGAAAACAGCGGCAGATCTGGAAATACTTATCGGTGTTCGCGATCATCAGGAGCTGCTTGAGAGTCTGCGGCGACTGCGGAAGCGCGTACACTTTTCCGGGATGAACACGCGAAGGAACGATGTAATCACGCGCGCCTTCGGGAGTTGTCTTGTAAAGAATCGGAGTCTCCACTTCGACGAAATCAAGCGAGTAGAGAGATTCACGGACTTTTCTCACGGCCTTAGAACGAAGAGCCAGAATATCCTGGAGCCTTTTTGAACGGAGATCAAGATAGCGGTAACGGAGACGAAGATCTTCCGTCGCCTGAACCATTCCGTGTGGAAGGAACGGGACTTCTTCCGCGAGGGAAAGTAAGCGGATCGATTCCACCTGAACTTCCACTTGACCGGTGGGCATATTGGCATTTTTAGCAGAATCAGGACGGGCAATGACTTTGCCCGTCGCCATGAGTACGGATTCCAGAGAAAATTTACGGAGTTCGTTAATATCTTCTTTGTAAGATTCAAAGCCCAATTGAGTGACGCCATACTTGTCCCGAAGATCGATAAAATGAAGGGCCCCGAGATTCCGATACTTGTTCATCCAGCCACAGAGAGTAACTGTTTTTCCGATGTCAGAATCACGGAGCTCACCGCAGTGATGAGTTCTCATTGATCCGGAAAGTTCTTTTCTCGTAGATGACATTTGAAGGGCTCCTGACTATCGTATGAAGTGCCCAAAATCATACCCGAAATAGAGATAAAACTCATGACAAAATTTCTTACCCTTTGCCTTATGATTACTTTCCTCTCTTGCCAGAGTGAGTCACGAAAAACCCTGAGTGAAGGACTTCTCACAACTCCCCGGGGCGAATCGATTAAGACGAGGCTCGCCATTACAGCAACGGAACAGGAACAGGGACTTTCAGGTGTGCAACCGGCTGACTTTGACGACGATCAGGGCATGCTTTTCTACTACAGAGATGAAAGCGATAAGTTTTTCTGGATGCCGGATACCTATTTTGATCTCGATCTTTTTTATCTTGATCAGAACCTGGTGGTGCTCGATATCGTGCGAAAGCTTCCCCACCATAAGGGTCGCCATAATGAGGCCCTGATTCCCCGTGCCCGTGGAGTCTGGTGCCGTCATACCCTGGAAATGAAGGCCGGTTCAAAAATCGCCTCTGGAATCCAGATCGGTGAGAAGCTCAGCTGGAAGGGAAACGGAACGCTGGAGGAAATCGTCTCTAAGGTGCAGAATCCACAAAGTGACAAATAAATCGACAGGACAGCAATTGTTTCGCGATGAGATGAGTTGATGGGTTTCTATAGGAGAATAGGCATCATGAAATGGACTTTGATTTTTATTCTCTTCACCCTGACCTTCAAGGCCATTGGCTTTGATCCGAGGCTCATCCATATCCGAGGAGATGTTGAAAACACTGCCATCAGATATTTTATCGACCATGCTCACCCTGAATCCGGACTCGTCCGTGACAAGGCCCTGAATTTTTCAGCAACCTCTGAAAGAAATTATATTTCCTCACTGGCCGCCACTGGTTTTGGTCTCACAGTGATTGCCCATGCAGGTTCAATGGGAAAAATCCCAGTGAAATTTGCACGCGATTATGTTTTCAGGACTCTAAAATTTGTCCGTGATTACGTTCCTCACCACAAAGGCTGGATGGTTCACTTCGCTGACTGGAAAACCGGTGACCGAGCGTGGAAATCAGAGTTCTCGACCATTGATACCGCCCTCTTCGTTGCCGGTGCTCTTTACGCGGCAGAAGTGCTGAAAGATCCGGCCATCACTGAAATCGCGGAAGATATTTACGAGCGCGTGGATTTTCCTTCAGCACTGACGGATGAAGGAACAAAACCGGGCAAGAAAACTCTTTCTCTTTCGTACACGCCGGAAAATGGCTGGACGAATTACCAGTGGGAAAT
>JAYVHR010000320.1:0-4081 GCA_043771075.1 Bacteriovoracaceae bacterium | reverse complement strand
CATTACTCGATTAAGTTTATTTTTCTGGGCGCGAGTCTTCCAGCAGTTTCACTTGCGGAAGCGGCGAATGCCCTTCATCCCAGTGCAATTCTTCTGGGTACAACCCGCTATCAGCTGGATGAAAATAAGAATCTGGAAGATTACATCAATCAGTTACGCTCAAGCCTTCAGGTTAGTACAAACATAATGATTGGTGGGAATGTCAGAGGGTACATGAAAGGCGACCTGGAAAAGCAGAAGATTCAGTTCTTCTCAACTCTCCAGGCCCTGGATGATTTCTTAGCGAAAAAATTTAAAATCTAGTCACAGTCGTATGCCGTCGCGTACACCGACATTTTATTTCCGTTCGGTACTTCCTGATTTACAAACAAACCATTAGCACCTTTATCAGCGGCCTGGTTAAGAGCATCGTTTAAGGCGAGCTCTTTAGAGCCTTGCTCATTCATGCCTTCAACTTTGCCAATGACCCGGCACTGGGAAGGCTTCACCTGGTGAATTTCAATCTCCCTGGCCTTGTCTGAGAGCTTCTCAGAGCGGCTGGAACAGGCAACAACCAAAGAAATCAGTATCAGATACTTCATAAGTACTCCTTCGCGAAATTTGTCCTATAATCATAACCAGCACCAAAGGAATGGGCCATGAAACTCCTGATCTTGAGCTTTATTGTCATGTACTCCTGTACCCGGGAGGCCAGCCTTTCACGTGAAACTGCCAGCGCCCATCTCGATCATGTGGTGATGCCGGTTTCTCATCTCTCGGAAATTAAATGGCCCGCCGGGTTTCGCAAGGAAGCAGTTGTCACGCAAAGTATTACATTCACCATTGGCATGCCCAAGGTTGAACAGGATGATCTCGATTATCTTATTTCACAGCGCGATGTGGATTCCTGGATCATCCGGGTGATCGCTTATAAAAATTCGGAGAAGCAGGATCTTGGTTCACTCTACTCGCTCTTCCGCCCCAGAAAACTTTCACGCACATCAACCGGTGCCGCCTCGAGTGTGGCCATCAAAATTTACTACGCTGCTGCCTATGCTTCTGAGAGATTCAGAAATTCGAAATGTCCGCCACTGGGTCATAACAAAAAAATTAAATCGATGAGGATTGAAGATACGAAAGAGGCTTTCTCGCTCGCTATCGAAGGGACCCAATCCTATCTCGAGAAAAGTCAGCTGATCGAACTCACTCCTAGTTCTTTCAATGCCGGAATGTCGATGCAGGGAGAATATTGGTTTGAGATTGCGCCCTACAATTCGAAGAAGAAAGAAATCCATGCACCCTTCAAGAGAATCCCAGGCTCGATCATTGTGGAAAAAGAAGAGAGTGTCGCTGTTCCAAGTTGTAACGGTATTAAATCAGAACTCGAAGAACCCCGCCCGTAATGCAAAAAAAAAGGGCCCGCAAATGCGGACCCTTCATTGAAAAATCTATTTTCAGATTACCATCTCACAGTCGCGCAACGGTATCCCCACATCCCCATTCTCTGAAGATCGTAGTTACACTGGCGAAGACCATCGCGGCACATGCCATTCCAGTCTGAATTACCCCAGTAGCGTCTTACTACGCGGTTCACTCTATCTGTCATCACAACCTGACAGCTGCGTGTTGGTGGAAGTGGACGCGGACGAATAACAATCACTGGACCTGGACGGTGATGACCAGGAGCTGGACGATAATGACCATGACCACGGTTGTGGTGACCTGGATGTCTTTGCGCAAATACTGAAAGTGATGTGACGAAAAGAACGAGAGCAAAAATAACATGCTTCATGATTCCTCCAATGGAAAGTTCTTACATTAAGAGTTATCAATCTATGATTGGGTTATTCAAGAAGATTTGGTGAAGGGAAAAAAAAATCAGGGCCAAGATGGCCCTGATAATTATTGAGAAAACTTTAAAAAAATAACTTTTATTCGAAAGTTCCTGTGAGCTCAGTAACATGCGAAGGTGATTTTCTATCATCTTGCACTGACGCAGGCATGCGGGATTTATCCACCGAATCAGATGATGTCGCACCTGTCAGAAAACTGTCATTCGATTCTACACTTGGAATATTATTCGCCACTTCAAAACTACCGGTGAGTTCGTTGGTTCCGATGGCAAAAACGGTTGTGGAAAAGAGAGCGAAAAGGAGAAGGGAAAATTTCATGACAGACCTCCGGGAATGTTACTCCCTTATCGGTCTGCCATGAGAAAAAGTTAAATCAATAGTTGAACTGGGCCTGCAGGCGCACCAGAGAGCCGGATTCATTCTGTTTATCCGTGAGAGAAGCCTGGCGAAGACGTGTTCCCTTCCCGTAAGCGACAGTCAATTCGACCGCAGGATTCGGTTGCCATTCAGTTCCAGCTTCTACTTCCGAGACAAAAACTCTGGCAGCATTGTCGAGTTTTCTACCACCGTCATATTCCTGGTAACGGACATACGGGAAGAAGCGGTGACTGTTATGCTGGTACTGGTAGTTCACCTGAGCGTAACCACCTTTCAGATTTTTCTTCGTAATAGTTCCTTTGCCGACAGAAAACTCCGGACCTTGTCCGACGTTGTATTCAGCGATGAAACCGAAAGGCTGAGGATACATCACAAAAGATGCTACTGATCTCTGATCATAAGTATTGCTCTGGTTAGCTGTGAGATCAGTATCAAACTTCCCTTCGTAAGCAGCAACAGAGGCTTCGTAGTATTGTCCGCTTGCTGTTTTCCATGGATAAGTCGCGCGTGCCACACGGTGAAGGTCTTCGTTCTGCTCACCACGGTTCAAGGTCTGACCGTTGTAAACACCGATAGCAAACATACCGTAGTCGCCGGTTCCTTTCAGGTTATTCGAAGTGAGTTCCTTGAAAATCTTTCTGACGTTTGTCGGAGCGTACATAAGGAAAACACCGAGATCACGCTCGTTAGGAGCAGCATTGTTAATGGCGTCTGTCCTGTCGAGAGCGGCGCGGTTTCCTGAAGACTGAAGATTGTCATATCCATAAGGAACTTTTGAAATACCAGTACGGATTCTGAATTCTTTATCTGAATCAAGTGCGTAATCAAAATACGCATCACGGATCTGGAGGAAGTTCTGGTTTTGAGTCCCAGTACCGGCAGTCACTCCGTTAGTTGCTGTTTGCGCGTAATCCGGCTGGATATAAATGAAAACTCTGTCCGTCACATCCCCGAAGAAAGTGAGGCGCGCGCGTCTCATGAAAAAGCCCTGGTTTTTTCCGATTGAAGTATCGCAGGTAGAGCAGGCGTATTTTTCATTGGTTTCGAGAGTGCGGTTGTAGCGGAACTGAGCATATCCCCTCAGCTGAATGCGCTCATACCACTTGGAAGCAAGCGTATCGTTAACGGCTTTCTGAATATCAGCAAGAGAAGTCCCTTGCTGATCCTGAGCGAAGGCCGGAAGTGAGAGAAGAATGAGAAGAAACAACGTCTTCATGTATAGGACTCCTTAAGAGGGTGAACTGTGTAAATTTTTTATACTTTTCCGGGCCCTTTGTTTGTCAGGAATCTGTTAATTTGAAGGCTTATGCCCCGTGTATTCTTTTCTTCCTCAGCACTGCTAACCCATAGCGTCATGTATAGTTTCAGAACATTATTACGGGAGTTTGTATGTTGAAGCTGTCTCCACTGTTAGTTGCTCTTCTCGTTGTGGGTTGTGGAAAAAAGGCCAATGAGAAATCTCATGCGGTAAAACCCCGTGAAGTGAGTGCTACCAAGTTATCGCAAAATCCGATCATTCTCCATTCATCGAATAAAATGAAGTCGGCCTGCTCGGTGGAAAATTACGTAGACTCACAGAAAAACTTCAACCTCGCACTTTTTGTCCGCGGTGAAGAAGTGCAGGAAGAAAGACTCTTCTCTGGTCTGATTGATGGATTACTTGTCCGGGATATCGGATCAAAAATCATTACTGAAAGTCATAAAGGTCAGAGCATTGTCTACACTTACACGTCGACCGATGATGTGATCTCCGGTGACAAAAAAGAACTTAGCTCCCCTTCCATCATCTCCATCTGTCCGGACACTGTTAAATACGAGAAAGGGACACCGGAAAGTGCGGCCCTCAATGCAACTTTCTACATCTCTAAGGT
>JAYVHR010000319.1:0-2402 GCA_043771075.1 Bacteriovoracaceae bacterium | reverse complement strand
ACGATTTTATCGCCACCTTTGTTACAGCCGACTGCAATGAGGACGGAAAGCACTAAGGAAAGATTCAACATCCATTTCAAGCAAAGCTCCTTGGAAAATACTGAATACCAATATCCGACAAGTGTATTTTCTAAAGTGGAATTTGTTAACGAGAAAATGGGCCAAACTATGAAAATCTGGCGTTGGATGAAAGGCAATTCATTCTCTAACGCAGGGCTTCGACGGCGAAAAAACGAAATCTCCCCCATAATGAGGATATGGAAAGAATAATTTGAGTCCAATTACACATGCATTGATTGGCTGGACGATTGCTCAGCCTGTCGAATCAAGAAAAGCGCGCGGTCTTATTACCCTCGCTTCCATTTTTCCGGATATCGATGGGCTCACTCTTCTGGGTGGGGTTGAGCTCTATCACGAGTATCACCACACTTTTGGACACAATGTTTTCCTTGCCCTGGGATTTTCTTCGCTGGCGCTTTTTATGAAAGATCAAAAAATGAAAGTCGCTGCTCTCGCATTTATTTCGTTCCACTCCCATCTCATCTGCGATCTTCTGGGTAGCGGAGCTGACTGGGGAATCTTTTATCTCTGGCCATTATCACGATGGGAAATCACTTCATTTCCGCCTTTCCAGTGGGAACTCGAAAGTTGGCAGAATGTTCTTACAACAGTTATTTTCATGATGATCATCATGCTGATCGGGATCAGGAAACGCAGGACCATCGTCGAACTTTTTTCACCAAATGCTGATGAAAAGTTTGTGACGATCCTGAGAAAGTGGACAGGAAGTAATTAAACTACTCCTTCCCTCTTTCAAGTCCAGTCCAGGAATCCCCTACGAGAAATGTAATGAGCTCAGTGGAATTGGTGAGGCCTTCCCAGGCATAAGTCTGGATGCGCTTAGGAACAACGTAATTATCATCAAGGGCAATTCTTCCTTCGCAGGCAGAAAGAATAAACTGATAAACAGATTTGGAAACTTTCTCAAAAACTTTATAATCAACCGGTTTTCCATCCCAATCGTAGAACGCTGTCTTGTTACCATGACCGGAGAAAAGAATAACTGACGACGAGGCAGTCTCCGCGGCAATCTTCAGATCTGCGCCGGTTGCGCGAAAATTCATCACAACCCGGAAGCCGGTGTTCGAAAGATAATTCATCACTCTCCACAAACCCTTGTATTCATCTTCCGTGATTTTCTGATTTTCAGTTGAAGCACCAACACCCCAGAGGATGACGAAGTCACCGCGGGTCGCTGGAGATTTGAATCCGTCACGAAAAATAAATCGCTTAGTCTCACTCTCCGATTTTTCCTGGAGTAATTTTACCCCTTCATTTTCCGACATCAGGGGATTGGCCTGAATCAGCTCAGTTCCCGCGAAGGAACTGGAAATAAGTGCGAAGAGAAAAAGTAATTTAAACATATATGACCTCATTTCCGGAGATCATAACAAAAAAGGCCCGGTTACCCGGGCCTCTTTGAAAATTTGAAATGATTGTCTAAAAACTAGTCGATTACCGGAAGGTCGGTGTGAGGGCCATCGGTACGACAACGTTTTTATCCACATCTGAGCGGTTCTGAACCATATCGCGAACCATAGTTCTTGAACGGCTGATTGCCTCTCCTACTGACATCGACTTCGTGAGTTCCCCCGCCGTGCGGGCGCGCTCCGGATTCACAATTCCTCCGGCCGCTACTTTCTCAGTCAGAAAGGCCTTGAGATCTACGGTCCCCATGAGGATTTTTCTGATTTCCACTGGAGCGAGTGACGGGTTGGCATCTTTAACAACAGCAGCAACATTCGCAACATAAGGAGACGCCTGGCTTGTACCCGAAACTTTCAGGTAAGTGCCTGCACCCGGAATCGCTGATTCAATAAGCATTCCCGGAGCGGCGATATCCACCATCTTCGTTCCGAAGTTCGAAAACGGTGCAAAGAATTCATTCTTATAAGTGGCACCAACAGTGATGACGTTGTCAGCTTTGATGTTAGCAGGACTTGTTCCGAACTCATCGTTTGAAAGACCATCGTTACCGGCAGCAAAAACAAAGAGAGTTGAGGGAGATGCTCCGACAAAGTTCTGTCCGTTTTTCACGAGAGCGGAAATAAACATTCCAGCCGCGCGCTTAGACTCTTCTGCATCAGGCTTCTTCAGGAAGAGAATTCTGAAAGCATTATCAGTGATCATCTTAACCTGATTGAAACCAGTTCCGAATGAACCGTTCGCAACATCAGCTTTGTGGAAAGCAGCGAGGCGGGCAATTTCTGCGAGCTGGCCCATCTGCGCCTGAGCAAGCTGTTCAAAGATTCCCGCGAGGATTTCCCAGCGGTCAGCTTTCACATCTTTCATTCCACGGAGACGATCCATGAAGGGCTTGATTTCTGTCGGGATGAGTTTAA
>JAYVHR010000318.1:0-9375 GCA_043771075.1 Bacteriovoracaceae bacterium | reverse complement strand
GAATGCCGGATGGGCCCGAAGAGATCGAGAGGCTTCGGTAAGCAGGTAATCCCCGGAAAATCACCGAAATGCTCGTGAAACGCACTCATGATAATGAGGGGAACCTTTTTCAATTCCTTATGATTGGTTTTTTTCCGGATGAAGGTAAGCCCATCCATCAGAGGCATGCGGAGATCGCACAGAATGAGCTTAGGCGCCGGGATAATATTCAGGAGCTCTATGGCAGAGTGACCGTTCGTCACTGTAAACACGGAGTAGCCAGCGGAATCAAAACGGTTTTAAATTCTTTGGTCATAGGAAGCTCTCTCCTCCATTTATAAGATAGATTTTCGGAAGCTTCACCAGAATTTTTCAAAGTTTAAAGCGCTTTACTCAGCTATTTACCCGGTCTTAAAGATTTAAGCTCATGCACCGAATAGTCAGAGATTATTTAAACTGTGGGTGCCTATGAGTGCAGCAATTAAAAGAGATTCAAGTGTTCTGGAAGAGTTTGATATTCCCGAGCATCTTGGCGGCGTGGTGGATGACCTGAAAAAGGAACAACAAACGCTTCAAAAAGAGCTGGAAGAAGTGAAGGCCATTCCCGTTGCCCGGCAACAGGACGAAAGTACAAAGATTTTTAATTTACGTCAGCACCAGATGCAATTGAAAATTAATGAACTCGAAGAGAAAAAGAAAACCACGGAAAAAGAACTTCACGCCATCCTTCAACAGAAGAACTCCCGCCTCCACGAAGACCTGAAAAAGCTCGCCCAATACATTCTTCAGGAGACAAAGAAATTTGCTCCGATGGAAAGAGAACTCGATTCCAAATTATCGTCGGTCATCAATCTCAGGAATGAGCTCCAGCAGGTATTTGAGTCCAACCTGAGTGATCGCAAAAAGAACATGGGTCTCATTGAAGAGCAGAATATCCACATTCACCAATTGGGTGACCTGATCCGTGAGACATCCAAGCTTCTTCAGAGTGATTTTCATTTTCTGACAAAGGATATCGAAAAGCTCCAGTCAGAAAAACAGGATGAGACGAAGAAACTTTCCGCCTTGAAGGTGGAGCTGGCCCATCACTCCGGACTTCAGAATGAGATCGAAAGTAAGAAGCAAGAGCTGAAAGAAATAGAGCAAAAAATTGCTCACGCTGAAAAAAGCGCCCTCGCCTTCTCGAGACTCGATGAAGAACTCGCCACGATGCGGGACGAGCTCCAAAAAGGCCACGAAGAAAAAGTCCGTTTACACGAATCAAATATCCGCCTCCATCAGGAAGAATTCCACGGTCAGGAAAGTCTCAGCCGCCTGAAGCTCCGTGAAAAACATCTGGAAAATGTCCTCGCAGGTAAAAACAACCAGCTTCAGTCACTGGAAACGGACATTCTCGATGTGAGAAAGCGTCTCGAACTGACGAAAAATGAAGAGCACGAAGTTCACACTAAATACCTCCATCACCGGGATCAGTTTAACATTCTCCAGAATGAGATCTCCCGGATGGAAGGGGCCCGCGCTTCCTATACCACTATGGTTAACGACGCCCAGAAAATGTTTGAGGAAAAAAGAACTTTCTTCCAGCGTGAGCTGGAGACACTTGAAAAACTTCATGAAGCAAAACATGCAGAATTTAGCGCCCGTCACGAAGTCCAGCAGTCCCGCTGGGATGAAGAGTTCCGTGTTTATTCGGAAGCAAGAAAAGAAGAATTGAAGCGTGAACTGGAGTCCATTGATAAGCAGGACCTCGAAGATATCCGGAAGAAAAAGTCGGAACTTCTCAGTCAGGTGAGCCAGGTGATCAGTACGATCATGTCAGCGGAAGGTTTCAACTCGACGGAAGAAAGAACGAAGAAGGCGAAAGTGGAAGTGGAAAAATCCTTCCAGCTGGTCTTCGGGAAAACCCGTCGCTGGAAATTCTGGTAGCCCTTGCTGCCGCAGAGAAGGGCCGCCCAAAATCAGCGGCCCGGTTGCAATTTATTCAAACTCATAACGATAAGCAGGATCAATCGGACTGCCCGGTTCCAGCGTCACGAGTTCCTTAAGCTGACCTGAATGGAGATCATAGACCCAGCCATGAATATGGGGAGCTTTTCTCTCATGCCAGGAGCGCTGGATAATCGATGTGTGGGCGAGATTTTTCACCTGCTCCATGACATTGAATTCCACAAGACGGTTCACCCTCTCAGAGTCCGTTTTCAATAGATTAATCTGATCGCGGTGATTGAAATAAGTGTCCTTGATATTCCGGATCCAGTTATCGATGAGTCCCAACGAATTGTGAGTGAGTGCTGCCCTGACACCACCGCAATTATAATGGCCGCAGACAATCACATGCTGAACCTTGAGTGCGTCGACGGCGTAACTCAGCACGGATAAAAAATTCGTATCCGTGTGAATGACGAGATTCGCGATATTCCTGTGAACAAAAATCTGTCCCGGAGTGCTTCCGGTTATTTCGGATTCCGGAACCCGCGAATCGGAGCAGCCGATCCAGAGAAATTCCGGGCTCTGATCTTTTGCCATGTTTTCAAAAAAGTGCGGATCAACGTCTTTTCTACTTTGCGCCCATGCCTTGTTCTCAAGCAGGAGATGTTTAATCTTATCCATGTCTTTCCTCCTTAAATAATGCACACAATGCCAGGGATGATTTCTTCAGTGTAACACTGATGCCGGCAGCAGGCGCCCGCCTTACAAACTCTTCCAATAAATCAACTATGTCATTGTCTACGTAGACCGACTGCGAGCCATCGATCATGACAGTAGATCCTTCCGGCAAAGAACGAAGCATCTGCTGGAGGGAGGATTTCTGGAGAAAGGAAACATCCTTATGAAAACGAATGAGAAACATCGTCTCATCCTGAACCAACACCACCGCCTTGTGAAGATTCGTCTTCACGACGAAGAAAAACCCGATCACCATACCGATGGCAATTCCTGTCAGAAGATCCGTCAGGAGAATGGCAACGATCGTGGAAATAAAAGGGATAAAGTTCGAAAGTCCCTTCCTGTACATATCCAGAAGAATCTTCGGCTTCGTGAGTTTGTAACCCACGAGGATCAGAATCGTCGCCAGTGCTGCCAGAGGGATGAGATTCAGATACAAAGGAATAATGATGACCGCCGCCAGGAGCCAGATGCTGTGAAGTATCGCCGAGAGTCTGGTTTTGGCCCCGGCGTTCGAGTTCGCAGACGTCCTGACAATCACAGCGGTGATCGGTAATCCGCCACAGAGACCTGCCAGAGTATTTCCCACACCCTGGGCCAGAAGCTCACGATTCTTATCGGTAACTCTGCCCTCATCATCGAGCTTGTCAGCGGCATCAACCGAGAGAAGACTTTCGAGAGAACCCACCAGAGAAATGGTAAATGCCACGACCACGACTTTCAGGCCGAAAATCTCATTCAATTCCGGAATAAAGAATTTGAATTCCGAAAAACCGGAGAGCGGAAGAGAAACGAGCTGATCCGGACGAAGACTGAACCATGGTGAATCCCGGAAAAAATATGTGAGAGAAACTCCGGATACAACGGCAATCAGCGCACCCGGGATCAGCTGGAAGAATTTATTTCCCCGAGCTGCCAGTTTTTCCCAGGCGACGATGATGAAAAAAGAGCAGAGTGAAATCAGAATTGCTCCCCAGTGAATCATCTGAAGCGTGGAAAAAAGACGCGTGAACGTATTTTGTCCTCCGGTTTCCTGAAAGCTTTCATCACCCATGTAATCGGCATCATAGCCAACAGCATGGGGAAACTGTTTAAGAATCAGGATGAGACCGATGGCCGCCAGCATTCCGCGGATCACTGAGGTCGGAAAATAATCACCAATCAGACCTCCCCGACAGAGTGAGAAGATAATCTGAAATATCCCGGATAAAAAAACTGCCGCCATGAAGAGATCAAAGGATCCCAGTGAATGGAGGGAGCTTGCGACAATGACAGTGAGACCGGCCGCGGGGCCTGAGACACTGATGGGAGATCCCGATAGTGGGCCCACCACTAACCCACCGATGATTCCGGCCACTAGACCGGAAGACATTGGTGCGCCCGAGGCCAGTGCAATTCCCAGACAAAGCGGAAGAGCAACGAGAAACACAACGAGTGATGCCTGGAGATCACTCCTCCAGAATTTAAACATGCTCATGGAAATCCTTAGCGAATTGAAAATATTTAAGGCTTAAATAAAATGCATCCGTTCCGGCGGACGAAGGTCGGGATGGGGAACGAATTGAGAAGTGAGGGCATGGTGTTCAGAAAAGCTGGTGAAAAAAATGAGACTCGGCTTGGGTATGAAGTGTGGGACGGTTTCTTTTTCAATAACCAAATGAGCAATCTCTTCAAAAGTTTCCACCACCGGCTGAGGAGTAGCGGTGGGAAAAGCAGAGAGATAAAGGAGTAAGAACGTGAGAAAAAATGCTTTCATGCAGAGATTAATTTATCTTAACCCCTGCAGAAAATCAATAAGTTGCTCTTATTTTCTTAGTCTGGCGAAGAGACCAGGTTTTTTCACTTCCTGGGCCGTAAGACCCTCAGCATTCCTGACCGAAGCATCCACACCGATAGCAATGAGTTCTTTCACAACCTTATTGTCCCCGTTTCTCGCGAAAGCAAAAAGAACCGTTTCGTTTCTATCATTCACGGCATTTTTATCTGCACCGTTTTTGATAAGGATTCTGACTGCTTCATTGTTGAGGGCCCTGCTTGCTACGAGTACCGGAGTTTCGCGGGAATCGTTTCTTAATTCAAGCTCTCCACCCGCCGTAAGAAGGGCCTTCAGGGTATTGGTGTTTTTCTTGTTGAGAATTCCTGCGAGAAGATGAAGTGCCGAATTTCCTTCAGCGTCCTGGATCTTCACATCAGCACCCTTGGCCACCAGTTTTTCAACGAACTCTGAATGTCCGTTAACGGCGGCCTTCATAAGCGCCGTGCGCCCGTCATTCCCGTAGATATCAACCCAGAAACGGTTTTTGGTGAGAAGCTCAAGCTTTTTCACATCGCCTTTTTCAGCAATGGCGAAAAGAGCATCTTTCACAGCAATTTCCGGGATTGAAGTCAGACGTGAAACATCCTCGCCTCTGCAGTCGCTGTCATTACACCGCTTGGCCTCGATACACATGAGAGTTGTGTTCGCTTCGAAATCTTCTTCCCCTCTGACGAGAATTCCTTCCACTACACCAGTCTCAGCATTGAAGACGGCAGAGCCCGAATTTCCCTGGAAAGTGTCGAGGTTGGCAGCAAAAAAGAAAGGATGAGTATTGGTGCGAACATTGGCACCCGCCGCTACTTTAAGCGGAAGACCTGAGGGACTTCCAATCACCACTAAAGAAGCTCCATCTGAGATTTTTCCTTCAGAACGAATCTGGAGGGCCTTTCTGCCTTTTACTTTGCGGTCGAGCTGGATCATTCCGTAATCAAGACCCATGCTGTTGGTCAGAGCATTTGAGATAACTTTTTTACAGCTATAAACGTTTTCTTCTTTTATCTCGACGCCGGCCGTTTTTGAGGCTGCATCCACTTTGAAATCAAATACCCATTTGTATTTTGAGCAGAAATCCGGAACGGCCACACAGTGTCCGGCCGTGACTAAAAGATCAGGGCCCACAAGAAATCCACTGCACACGCCGGCGTTCGGTTGTTCCGTAAATTTCTCACCGGCACAAAAGCTCACGCGATTATCAACGGCGGCCTTGGCGGCGGGACTCAGGAGATTCGATTTCTCTTCTTCAAACTGTGCCTCAAGCCACGACCGCAGTGTGGTCTGCTCGATCTGAACAAGTCCTGGTTTCTCGGGAGAGACAATGATCTTGGATTTTTCGATCATCGTGGCAGCAGAGGCCGCGAGCATCTGATTCATGGAAGTTGCTTCATAAACTTCCTGGCGATTATCTTCTCCGTAAATGACGGGAGTAGTGGCCTGGGCCTTCAGGGCCAACAGCGTGAGAACCGCGAGACTACAGGACTTAAGCATTGAGTTTCCCCTTTCAAAGTGTGGAGCTTATACAGAAGAAATGGCAGAAACACTTAATCGGATTGTGCGCTATGTAAAATCTTCCTTGATTACAGGGTTTTAACTCTTAATCCTCATTGTATCTTGGCGAAATCTTGAAGCAAAAAATTGACGGAAGGACCCTCCCTCGGGGAAAATTCTATCTTTTCCGGAGATCGACATGGGTATTTATGTAAACCGCACGCTCAACATGAAGCAGATTGCGGCCATTGGCTTTGACATGGACTACACGCTGGTCCGTTATGATTCCGATGCATTCGAAGAAATGACGTACAAAGAGATTCAAAAAAAGCTGATCGAAGTGAAAGGCTATCCCACTGTCATCGGGGATTTGAAATTTCAATTCAATCTCGCGATCCGGGGACTTGTGATCGACAAGCCGAACGGGAATATCCTGAAGCTTTCCACGTATTCAAAAGTTAAGCACGCTTTCCATGGTCTCAAGGAAATGGATTTCAAGACCCAGCAAAAAATTTATCAGGGGCTTACGATCGACCTTAACGACTCTGATCGTTTCGCTATCGTTGATACAACTTTCTCCATTTCCTACTGTGTGCTGTACATGCAGATCGTGGAACTGAAGAATACCAATCCGGAACTCAATCTCCCCGATTATAAAACGATCGAGCAACATGTGCTGGAAGGTCTCGACATTTCTCACCGTGATGGATCACTCAAATCTCAGGTAAAGAAAAACGTGAAGAAGTACATTATTCCTGATCCAAAATCCGTCGAGGCACTTGAGAAATTCAAGAAGCACGGAAAAAAACTCTGGGTCATTACCAACTCCGATTACGAATACTCAAAACTTCTTCTGGACTACGCCATCAATCCTCACCTTGAGGATCATAAGGACTGGTCGGAGCTTTTCAATCTCGTGATCACTCTGGCCAATAAGCCGAAATTTTTCACTGACAAGATCCAGCTCCTCCAGGTGGATCCGAAAACTGGGCTCATGAAAAATCATCATGGTCTGATTGAGGATGGTGTTTATCAGGGTGGTTGTGCGGCCCTCATTCAAAAACACGCTAATCTTTCAGGTGAGCAGATTCTTTATCTTGGTGATCATATCTACGGAGATGTTCTTCAGATCAAAAAAACCTGTAACTGGCGCACGGCCCTCGTGATCGATGAGCTTCTCCATGAAACAGAGGCACTCGTAAAATCAAATGCGCTCTCTGAAGAAATCAACCAACTCATGGCCGAAAAAGTGAGCTATGAAGTGAAGCTCGATGAACTCTTTGACCGCGAAATTGAGAAAGGGAAAAAGCCCGACAAGGAAAAGATCCAGGCCCATTTCCAGAAGATGGAAAAGGTCGATAAGAAAATCGGAAAACTCATCCGCGCACACTCTCAATTTTTTAACCCCTATTGGGGCGAAGTCATGCGTTCAGGAGTTGAGCCCAGCCGTCTCGCGGGTCAGATAGAAAAGTATGCCTGTATCTATATGGCAAAGATTTCTGATTTTATGGACTACTCTCCGAGAAGTTACTTCCGTCCGAAGAAGAAAAAGCTTCCACACGAATCTTAGATTTTAATTTCAATCCGGCCGTTCAGTGTTCCTCTCTCAGAAGGAAGAACATGGACGGTCGCTCTCACTCCAAGAACATGCTTCAATAATCCATCAACCGTAAATTTCCGGTATTCATTCAGGAAGGTCACGAGATCCTCATCCGCTTCCTTAAACTGCTTCAGGTGAAATTCCGGGACATAAGTGAGAATCAGTCGCTCATGACTTTCTTCCAGGTGAAGCTGAAAGTCTGCCTGGAAAAATAACTGGTCGGCGATATACTCGGTAATAACAGCTTTCGCAGTTCCGAGTTTTCTCCATTCCACTCCGTAATGATCCCAGTAAAGCTTATTCTGCCCGATGGCGACCAGCTCCTGAATAACTTCCGTACGATTTTTTCCCAGCCGGATAAAATAGTTCATGGAATCGGCAATGAGCTGGAAATTGATCAGATTATCAAAATCGAGAAAGAATTCCGGATCCAGTCCTGTGAACGAAATAAATTCCTGGAGATCATCTTTCCCCTGAGTTTTTTCAATATACTGAAGAAATGGATAAACCTCTCTCGCCTTTTGCGAGCGCTGAGTGCGATATTTCTTCGGGATTTTAAAACCGAGCGAGACGTCTTCACTGTTAAATTTCACTTTAATGTGACGGTCGATCACTCCATTTTCCAGACTCTCCGGAGGAATGGACGTGAAGCGGGAAAACATAAACCACTGGGGCGCAGACGGAATCAGCAGATTGTGCTCCATCTTGGAAAGAGCACTTTGAGAGCAACCAATGGCATTGGCCACATCCGCCTGATTGAACTTTTTAAACTTCCTTGCCGCTTTCATGATAGGACCGAGTGAAAAATCTGTTTCTTTCATAAACCACCTCTGTCTCTATTCTCGTGCTCATATTCTCAGAGGTAAATTCGACGTAGGCCCTACAAGTGAGTGATGGGGTTTACTAAGTTTTAGCTAATAGGCGAGAATGACATATGCTTAAGTTCCCTGCTCTGATGAATACCGGATTCCATCTCACCTATTTCCCACTGACGGATGAACTCCGGAACTTAGTTCGTGAGGAAAACTGGCCTGAGGTGGATAAGACTTTTCAGGCCCTCACTTCTCCGGAAGGCAGGCTCTTTCAGTTCCTGAAAGCATTTCATGAATTTTCGACTATTGAGTTTATTATCAGCATCCGCGATGCGGACACAGAATGGGAAGAAGATGGCATCTGGCATGATGATGGGTCGCGGGTTTTCGCCTTTTCTCTTTCCCTCACGATCGACACCGACAAACTGGAAGGTGGAAAGCTAGGTGTGAAAAGAAAAAACGAAGAGCACACTGTCCTGATTCCTACGCCCTCATTCGGCGGAATAATTCTTTTCCTCACCGGGATGTATGGTTTTGAGCATAAAATCCATCAGGTGACGAGGGGGAAAAGAATTATCATCGCCGGTTGGTGTACCTGAACTAAGCTTCGAAGAGTCCCGGCATAGAAAGGTATCTTTCACCGGTGTCGTAACAAAATGTGAGCACTTTTTTATTTCCGTTTTTCTGAAGATACTTCGCCACTGCCGCGAGAGACGCGCCCGAAGATGCCCCCACAAATAGCCCCTCTTCTTTTGCAGATCTCCGTGCCATATCGAAGGCTTCTTCATTAGTCACTGTGATGACTTCATCAATCACCGTGCGATCGACAATCGAAGGAATAAAACCGGCACCAATTCCCTGGATAGGATGTGGTCCCGGTGCTCCTCCGGAAAGTACCGCTGAGGCAGCAGGTTCAACGGCGACGACTATCAGCTTCGGGAATTTCTTCTTCAATACCTGCCCGACCGCAGTGATATGACCGCCAGTACCGACCCCTGTGATGAGAGCATCAATCC
>JAYVHR010000317.1:0-9408 GCA_043771075.1 Bacteriovoracaceae bacterium | reverse complement strand
AGAGCTAAAAGAGCGGACCTCGGATTTCAGATGCTTTTTTCTGCTGGTGAATATTTCGGTCACTATGGATCCTACATGGCCTATTCTCAGGGTGACCTTCATCACATGAAGGCCATGACTGATGACTCTGGTGAGTTGGTTGATATTACCGCTCCCCTTCGTGTACTTTTCACATGGATCGGCCGCCCGGTATCTTTTCAGGTCGGAGATCAGGAGTATCTTCTCATTCACGGTGTTGATCGTTCTGCACTTCCGGAAGGAATTGTTCTGGATACCTTGCCGAAGCCACGTGAGTGGCAATATTTCCGGCGTCAGGAGATTGTTATTCCGGTTGAAAGATACCTGGATAAGGGTCTCCATAAGCTCCGGATGAAAGATGATTCGGGTCTCATTGAGAAACTCATGAAGTACAAACCAAGAAAAGTGTCACTTCACATCCCTCGCCCTCTGATCGCTGCATAATTCAATAGTCTTTCCTTAGTATTTTCCTCATAATTTTATTAAACAAATTGCGAGGAAGATATGACCACCAAAAGAAACAGCATCTGGACTGTGATCGGCGCCTCTTCAGCGGGAACGCTGATCGAATGGTATGATTTCTATATCTTCGGATCCCTTGCGACGATAATTTCCCAGAGATTCTTTCCACCAGGAAATGAAGTCGTTAACCTTCTCCTGACCCTCGCCACTTTTGCGACCGGCTTTGTCGTTCGCCCGTTTGGTGCTCTCGTCTTTGGACGAATCGGCGATCTCGTCGGAAGAAAATACACATTCCTCGTTACACTTCTGATCATGGGTGTTTCCACAACTCTGATCGGCTTTCTCCCGGATTATTCACAGATTGGTTTATTTGCGCCGATTCTCCTTCTTCTCCTTCGACTCCTCCAGGGCCTGGCACTCGGAGGTGAATATGGAGGAGCAGCAACATATGTGGCCGAGCATGCTCCGGAGGGAAGACGCGGTTTTTATACTTCGTTTATCCAGACCACTGCGACTCTCGGGCTGTTTGTTTCTCTGGGAGTTATCCTCGCCTGCCGTACGATCATGGGCGAAGAAAAATTTGCTGAGATCGGCTGGCGGGTCCCCTTTCTTCTTTCTATCGTTCTCGTCATCATCTCTGTCTTCATCAGAAGAAAACTTCATGAGTCGCCGGTCTTCGAGGAAATGAAGGCCAGTGGCAAGGCTTCGAAGTCTCCCCTTCGTGACAGTTTTCTTGAGCCCGAAAACCGTCGTCTGGTGATCATTGCACTTCTCGGGGCCACGGCCGGTCAGGGTGTGGTGTGGTACACGGGTCAGTTCTACGCTCTCTATTATCTCCAGACAGTACTGAAAGTTCCTTTCGTCGATGCTAACCAGATTATAGCGATCGCTCTTCTTCTTGCGACTCCATTCTTTGTTTTCTTCGGCTGGCTCTCAGATAAGATCGGCCGCAAAAGCATCATGATGACCGGTTGTCTCGTTGCCGCTCTCTCGTGGATTCCCATTTATAAACAGATGGCGTTTCACTCAGGATTTCTCACCAATCCATCAGATTATAATTTCACCATGCTGATCTTCCTCGTCTGGATCCAGGTGTTTTTTGTCACGATGGTATACGGGCCGATTGCTGCATTTCTCGTGGAACTGTTTCCTACCCACATCCGTTACACGTCGATGAGTCTTCCTTATCACATCGGTAACGGTGTCTTCGGTGGAATGGTCCCCCTCATCGGAACTTATTTCGTAAGCCGCACCGGGGATATTTACGCCGGACTTTATTATCCGATCACAATTGCCCTCATGACTTTTGTCGTCGGCATGATCTGGCTGAAAGAAAAGAAAACTTTTTAAATGCCGGCAGATTTCAAGCGGCTGATGGCCGCTCGATTCTTTTTTTCGTTTGCCGTACAGATGCAGGTCATAGTCCTGGGCTGGCGGATGTATGAACTCACTCATGATCCGCTTCAACTTGGACTCATTGGTCTCGTGGAGGCCATCCCGGCACTTTCTCTCGCTCTCTTTGCTGGCTACATCGTCGATCATTCAAATCCTCTGAGGATTTACCGGAAAGTGGTGATGGTAAGCTTTACCTCCGGGATGCTCATGCTCTTCTCGCAGTTGAAGCAATTTGATGTCTCTGTGCAGATGCAGGTCACTCTTCTATTTGCATCCTCATTTCTAACGGGACTTGCACGATCATTTTCTCAGCCGGCGATGTATTCGATGGTGCCAAAACTTATTCCCAAGAATCTTATTCCAAAATCTTCAGCGTACATGTCGGGGGCGATGCAGGTTTCGCGGATCTCTGGTCCTGCCCTTGGCGGGCTTTTTTACGGTTTCATCGGAGTTTCGGGAACTGCCTCGATCGTCTGCCTACTCCTTCTCGTCACACTCTCTTTTCTGTTTCTGATTAAACTCTCACACGTAAATAAAGAACGGGATCGTTCGCGCTCAATAAAAGAAGAGCTGCTTGTGGGAGCGCGTTTTGTTTTCCGTCATCCCATCTTATTTCCCGCGCTCACTCTTGATATGGTTTCCGTTCTCTTTGGCGGAGTGACTGCCCTCCTTCCGATTTATGCGGCGGAAATTCTCATGACGGGTCCCAAGGGTCTCGGGATTCTCCGAGCGGCCCCTGCGGTCGGTGCTACCCTGGTGAGCTTAATTCTCATCCGCTGGGAAATTAAAAAGAAAGCGGGGCCATGGCTTTTCGCTGCCGTCACCGGCTTTGGAATTTCCATCCTGGTATTTGCTGTCAGCAGGGACTTCACTCTTTCTCTAATTGCTCTGGCCTTCTCCGGAGCCTTTGACAGTGTTAGCATGCTCGTCCGGACAGCGGCCGTTCAGCTTTCCTCGCCGGAAAACATGCGCGGAAGAATCTCAGCAGTGAATTCCATTTTCATCGGTTCCTCCAATGAGTTAGGCGAGTTCGAGTCTGGTCTTGCCGCCAAATTACTGGGGGCCGCAACAGCCGCCGTCATGGGCGGAGTTGTCTGTCTCTGTACTGTCGGTATCGTCGCTATCCTGTGTCCCACCTTACGCAGACTTAACCTCGACGACCTTGAGAACTCTTAAGCTGTAATTTTTACTTCGTTCTCCACGAGTCTGCGCAGTCATGCTATACCCCGCTCATTAAATTTTAAGGGGAAATCCATGAAGACTCTGGTCGCTATTGCTCTTCTTATATCCGTATCTGCGCACGCCTTTGTGCCTGAGATCGCATTAAAACTTTCCGGCGCATACGTCGCTGACGGTTCATGTGCATTTGAAACTGCCACAGTAAAAGTGGAGCGTTCTGAAGGGATGGACTTTTTCGTTATCCGCGCAAGGAACGAGAAGTCTTCTGTGTTCAAGTCACAGTCGGTGAATCTTGATAATCTATGGACAAAAGTCCGCACAACCCGTGGTACCCAGAGAATCATCACTCAGTCCCGCATCCGCGGAAACGCTGTCGTTGCCGAAGTAAAAACTTGCCTGCCAGGCTGGGTTGGTTGCTCAGACTGGAATTCCGCTGCTGAAGTGAATCTCGTTGACGAGACAACAATGGAAGCAACTCTGGGCGAAGAAACTTGCACATTCAGGAAGGTACAACTATGAGACCCGGACGCGAACTCGACACACTTATTGCGAAACATGTTTTTGGCCACGATGTCATCATCAAGAGAAAGCTACCGACGGAAGTCACTCCGGCCGGCGAACGTCCGCTGCGTGAATATTCTAAATCAACAGGTGCTGCTTTCGATGTTGCTGAAAAAATGAAAATCAGCCTCATTCCGATTGAAGGAAACCAGTGGTTCGCTCTTTGCGGTCCGGCGGAAGGCTTCAAGTCTCCGGCCGACTTCATGAAATTCATCGGCGAAGGCAATTTCCAGAATTCCGGAGCCGCCGTTGCAGAAACCGCTGCTCTTGCTATCTCACTGGCAGGAATCAAGGCCGTTGAGACTCGTCTCGCTGCTGCTGAGAACACAGATAACAATTCAACAACTCACTAATTTTCAAGAGATGCCTTCCCGTTTTTACGGGAAGCTGTCGATTCTTTTGACACCGCCGGTATTTCCTTCAAATGCACCTGAAACGAAACCGACTTTCGGGCAAAATCCGGGTTATGAAAAAACATATCTCAAACACCTTAGTTGTTAGTTCCCTCTTTTTATCAATTGCTGCCCAGGCAGGAATCGATCTTCCGCACGTGAGCGGCTATGACGACGCCCAGAACGAGGCGCTCTGGAAAGATGTAAAAGGCGATTCAGTTCCCCGCGCGCTCATTGCAAATTCCAACATCGATAATCCAAGACTGTCATATTCAAGCATCTTTCCGAAAAGTTTTCTTCAGGAAGACATGCTGGCCGTCTGTTACCAGGACTGTAAAAAGAAAGACTCTATTAAAGTGAGTGGCAGTACCGTTCTTGCCGGAGACAACGATAGTCTTGAACAGGCGAACGTTTACTTCTGGCTGAAGCGCTATTTCAACTTCCTTGAAGAGAGATTCAATTTCCGTCCGGCAAAACATCTCCGTGTGCTCACCAACCGTTCTATCAAGGATCCCACAGCTGGGAGCAAGATGAAGAACAATGCTTTCTTCAACCCGGCGGACATTACTCTTTCATTTCTCCCGGCGAGCAATAACCTTCTATTCAATACATTGAAAGGAAAAATCAACCGCTCTGGTTACGATGCATCGGTGATCTC
Source organism: Bacteriovoracaceae bacterium (assembly GCA_043771075.1). Classification (GTDB taxonomy): domain Bacteria; phylum Bdellovibrionota; class Bacteriovoracia; order Bacteriovoracales; family Bacteriovoracaceae; genus Peredibacter. The sequence goes on along the minus strand of JAYVHR010000317.1, from coordinate 4,743 downwards.
GCATGAAGCTTCACACTATTTTTTCCATCATCTTTTTCCGGATTCTATTAACTACGAAATATCCGGCCTCAATGAAGGCTTTGCCGATTACATCGCGAACCTTCATCTGAATAATCCGAAAGTTGGACTCATCATGCTGAGAGGGAAATCACTCCGTGATGCTTCTTCTCTCGTTGACGGTAAGGGCCAGCTAAAAATGTATGCTCCGAAACTTGAATCCCATGACCTGGGTGAGCGCGTGAGCATGGTTCTCTGGAAAACACGGGAGCAAGCTGACAACAAGGAAGAATTTGACCGTCACGTCGTAGAATCCATTCGTGCCATTTCGAAGAATCCTTTTGCCACTGTTCACAGCTTTAAGACTGAACTCATGAAACGCATTCCGAGTGTTGTGTCTTCCCTCAATATGGCGAACGTCAATACTGTCTGGGAAATCTCCCTTCCTGGCAATGAAGTGCTTGTGACTGATACAACATTTCTCACGAAGGGCCAGGTGACGCCATCGTACCTCGGTTTCAAGATCGGCCAGACCATCTCAAAGAAATTTGCTGATGAAATGGGTATGGATGTACAGACCAACATGGGCTTCAGTTTTATCCGCGAAGTAAAACTTGAAAACAATCAGACAGCAATGCTCATGGCCTCAGAAGATGAAACGATTACGCGTCCCTTCTGGTACGTGATGGATAACAAGTCGGGTAACATCCTCGGCATATACGGAATCGATCATAAGCTCGTGACTGATAAAAATGAATTGAAAGAGATTGCCAATCTTACGGCGCAGGCATCCGGCCAGAATGAAACGATCACTGATTTCATATCCAAGACCCGTATGTTTGCTGATCTCGCGCAAGGAAAAGGCGATCTGACTTCAGGCTATAAAGTAAAAAGTGTTGTGAGTAATTCTGATTCCATGTCTTTCAATGGCGAACCAATGGCGATCGAACGTATGGAAATCTCTCTCAAGAAGAAATTTCTCGTGAGTCTTCTGGTTGGCCTTCCAGATATCAGCAAAGTTACTGTGTATCTTGCTGATAAGAACATCAGCGCACTTCCAACACTCAACGGCAAACGCGTAATCGGTTTCAAACTTCAATTTGAAAATGGAACTGCATCTGAAATGATCCTTAACAAATACGGTAAGCAGCAATAAGATTTTAACCCGGAGACCCATACAAAACTGGGTCTCCTTCCCCCCCGAAATACCCCATCTGAAATTTTCTCACATCGTTAACCAACCTGAATTCAGTAATCAGGTAATGGCCCACAACTTGCTCTTCTTGTCGCATTCAATAGTGCACACGCACTTTTAACAAGGAGTTTAAGATTATGAATGTAAATTCAAAAGCAAGAAAAACGCGGATCATTCCGTTGGCCCTAAGTGTGGGAGCACTGTCACTATTTACGGCCTGTGCCGGTGACACTGGTGGAGGAAGTTCGGATGCTCCTCAGCAGCAGCAGCAGGAAGACGAAGGTCTTTATCGCGCTGACCTCAAAACCCTAAATGCTTCAGTTGCCGGCGCTTCTGCAGGTACCGCAAGAATCGCCGTCGTTGGTGATAAGATGGCAGTGACAATTAAGATGAACGGAGTTCCGATGCGGATTACTCACGTCCAGCATATTCACGCCGGAAGTGCTTGTCCTACAACTGCAGCTGATACTAATGCTGACGGATTTGTTGATGTGATCGAAGGGGTGCCGGCCTACGGACCGATTCTGATTCCACTCGATGGAGATCTCAGAAGTCAGGCAGGCGGCATGAGAAGTTCACCGAGAGCAAATGCTGGTGGCATGTATACTTATTTTAGAACTGTTTCAATCACTGATATGCTAACTGATCTTAGAGCACCTGACACTGACGCTGCCGATGCGACTGCAAAGCTTGCCCCGGGTGAGGAACTCAATCTAGCAGGAAGACATATCGTTGTTCATGGAGTTCCCGCAAATACAGTATTACCCGCAACTGTTCAGACCATTAAAGATATTCCGTCTCAAGCGACACTTCCCATTGCTTGCGGTGTGATTACTAGAGATGTAAGTACGACTGGTACAACTGGCACAACTGGTACAACTGGTACAACTGGTACAACTGGTTCAACTGGCACAACTGGTACAACTGGTACAACTGGCACAACTGGCACAACTGGTACAACTGGCACAACTGGTACAACTGGTACAACTGGTACAACTGGCACAACTGGTACAACTGGTACAACTGGTACAACTGGTACAACTGGTACAACTGGTACAGCTGGTACAACTGGCGTTTAATTTTTCCGGGGGCAGTGGCAACATTGCCCCCTTTTTCAAATCTCCACAATCTCCAGATCAATTCCGTTCAGCTTCCTGATGAAAATAATTCTGAATGCGATATTTCCCAGGACAATAACGAAACCTATCGTGGCACCAATTGCTGCACCTTTAAATTCACCAATGTCAAAACCCAGAAGGGTTGAGAATGTCATGATCGTGGTGGATTCATGAATGAGTGTTTTGATGAGCTTTGGTGGTAAATCACTGCGCCACGAGACGCGATCAATGAATCTTTCCTGGCGCAGGACAAATTCTTCAAGGGTTTTCGCGACCAGGTGATAGTCTTTGATGCGAGTTTTCAGGTTTGTGACTTTTCCGAGCATTGAGATTTTTTTCAATGGGTTCTTCATACTGAAGATATTTGCAAGGAAAAGGCCACAAAACCTGAGAAACGCGTTTACCTATTTACTGCTGGATAAATTGCTCATGTTCCGTTGAACCAAGGTACGCAAGCGTCGAAGAAAGTCCCCCACTCACTGTCGTACTCACAAGATCAAAATATCCCGTCCCTACTTCACGCTGATGCTTTGTTGCCGTGTAACCGGCCTTCTCTGAGGCGAACTCCCGCTCCTGCAGCTCAGAGTAAGCACTCATCCCGCGACTCTTATAATCGACTGCGAGCTCGAACATGCTGTGATTCAGGGCGTGGAATCCGGCGAGAGTCACAAACTGAAATTTATATCCCATGGCACCAAGCTCTCTCTGGAAAGTGGAAATTTCAGCATCCGAGAGATTTCTCTTCCAGTTAAATGAAGGAGAACAATTGTACGCGAGGATTTTATTCGGAAACTCTCTGTGAATCGCTTCGGCAAAACGTTTTGCTTCTTGCATGTCCGGTTTCGAAGTTTCACACCAGATCAGATCCGCATAGGGAGCGTAAGCAAGTCCGCGCGCAATCGCCGTATCCAGGCCTTCTCTTATCCGGTAAAAACCTTCCGGCGTTCTTTCACCCGTTACAAATTCACGATCTCTTTCATCGACATCACTCGTGATGAGTTGGGCCCCGTTGGCATCAGTGCGGGCGACGAGAATTGTCGGCACATCCATCACGTCGGCAGCTAATCGCGCTGATGTGAGAGTGCGGATAAAATGCGAAGTCGGAACGAGTACTTTTCCGCCGAGGTGACCGCATTTTTTTTCTGAGGCGAGCTGGTCTTCGTAATGAACACCGGCGGCCCCTGCTTCAATCATCATTTTCATCAGTTCAAAAGAATTGAGGGGTCCACCAAAGCCCGCCTCAGCGTCGGCCATGATCGGCGCCATCCAGTGCCGTTCTACTTTCCCTTCAGAGCATTCAATCTGATCAGCGCGCATGAGTGCGCGGTTAATTCTTTTTACAACTTCGGGAACAGAGTTGGATGGATAAAGAGACTGATCGGGATACATATGGCCAGAGAGATTGGCATCGGCCGCCACTTGCCAGCCGGAAAGATAAATTGCTTCGAGTCCCGCGCGTACCTGCTGAACCGCCTGATTTCCGGTAAGGGCCCCCAGGGCCGCAACATAATCATTGCTGTGAAGTAAATCCCACAGTCTCTCGGCACCCATCCGGGCAAGAGAATGTTCTATTTTTACTGAACCTCTTAAACGGATAACTTCTAAAGCAGTGTACTCCCGCTTAATTCCTCTCCATCTGAGATCACTCTTCCATGATAATTCAAGTTCCCGGGCAGCTCTTTCGAAGAATTCCATGATTCAAATCCTTTTGTAAAACTCACGGGATCACTCTCCGTGGTTAAAAATTCCTGAAGTTCAGACTTAAGAAATAATTTCCTGGCAAACTTAGTTGCTTTATTCCATTCGATATCCGGATACTCATTCATCATTGAATGAAGTTCCTCATCAAAGAAGGTGTTCACAAATTCAGCAGTCACTTTCTCCCCGCTCTCAAGAGTTATGCCGTGATAAATCCACTGCCAGATCTGGGCCCTTGAAATTTCAAGAGTGGCGAGATCTTCCATGAGGTTTTCAAACGACACACAACCGATATCGCGAAGCCATCCTTCCATGAAGGCAATGCCCACGCGGATGTTAGTGCGAAGTCCTTTCAGGGTATAAGGCCCCTCCCCTATCGGGAGGACATTACTGTACTTATCAAATTCCGGAAGAGTCATATCGAGCTGGTTGTCGCGCGTGAAAGCTTCCATGGCGATGTCGATAAAATACGGATGAGAAACCCAGCAGCCGTCATGTCCCCAGGAAGCCTCCCGCTCTTTATCGGCACGGACTTTTTTTGTCTGCTCGTCCCGTAGTTCAGCGGTTTTCCCCGGGGTGAACGCCGACATTCCTCCCATGGCAAAAGCTCCACGCTCATGACAAATCTTAATCACACGCTTGGCATAATTTTCCATCCAGCTTTTTCCCATCGTAATCGATGAACGATCACCGAGAATCCGGTCCTTGTGTTTTCCGAGAACCTTAATGTCACTG
>JAYVHR010000316.1:0-2675 GCA_043771075.1 Bacteriovoracaceae bacterium | reverse complement strand
GAGTGCATGATGAAGGAGATACGGTCTTCGGGACCGAAACTATTCCGGGCGAGTGTCTGCTGAATAAAACCATCGAGGCTATCTGAAAAGTTGTAAGTGGACTGCGAACTGTCGCCGGTAGCGTAATTAAAGAAAGTAGCGACGTTACAGGGATTCACCTTTTCCAGGTAATGGTCCATTTCACCGAAGGTCTTTTCCGTCCCGCCAATCCCGTGAATGAGGAAAATATGGTTCCTGGACGCGCAGGTTTGAGCGTACGCAAAACTCATGCTGAGTAAGAAGGCGAAAATCCATTTGAACATGGATGAGAATTTATCACGCCCCCGGTTCTTGCCCGGTCCTCTTGAAGAAAGTACAGGGTGTGCTTAATTTTTCGCCGGGAAATACAGATTCCTCCTATATTACGGAAAATCTTTTTAAAGGAATTCCCATGAAAACTCTCCTGGCCCTCGTGATGATGTTCAATTGCCTCTCAGTTTCTGCTGCGACTAAGGACGTGCTGGAAGCGATCGCTGAAAATGCCAACGTCGGAAATGGCTCGGCCGATGTAACGAAGGCCCCTGCCTTCACCGACGCCGCTGGAAAAAAACTCCTGAAGTACTGGGCCGGTCGCTGGGATAACTGCACCTTCTCTAAACCCTACCCGACTACCAAAGCCGCTCTCGCTGCCCTTAAGGAATACTCTTTTGATGATGCCACTGTAAACGCGCTGAAAAAGCTCGACCAGGCCGGCCGGATCGCAAAAGTTTACGGATTCGAAACTGACCACGACATTGCCTGCTCGCAGATCTGGTTGAACGTCTACACAGTAGATGGTTATGTCCTTGAACTCTGGTACGGCCTCGGCGATTAATCCGACCAATCTTTCAACACACCCGTAGCTATTACAGGCCTCCCCATCCGGGAGGCCTTTATCAATTACTATCCAGTCTATGAAAACTTTAACTATCCTCATGACCCTGGGTCTTTCATTATCTGCATTCGCCATCACGACGGATGAGAAAATTTATAACTGCATGGAGATGAGATACCAGAATGAGATGGTTCTCTGCCTTCGTCAGGTGGGAGTTTCACTCGCTGAAGAAAGAGATGCCTGCATCGATGTGCGATTTAAAAAGATGATTGAACTTGGTTCACAATATCGCCGGGCCACGATAGTCAGTTTTGAGACGGCACGGATGATCTGCAAAAGAGACTCATTTAAGAACCCTGTTCGCGAACAAAATTGCATTAACGGTGAACTTATCAAACATATCGAAGAAATCTGTAACTAACAAAAAGGAAAATTATGAAACTTCTTACTATCGCTCTCGCTACCCTCGCATTTGCTTCTGTGGCCAACGCAGCTCCCGGCCGCCTTCTGGCGAAATGTTCGTCTTCAGGTGTAGTTGCTTCGAAACTCTCTTACGAAATCCGCTTTGAAAGAAAAGGCTTCAGCCAGGTCGGTCAGATGGCGTCTTATAAAGTGATCATGCTCACTCATGGTAAAAAGCCGATGATCATCGCAGACATCGACGTGAAAAATGCTCAGGCAAAATATGATGAAGAAACCGGCGCACTCTTGAGCCTTTCAAGCACGCGCGGTGGAAATGTTGATATCGTGATCGCTGGTCGCAACTCAACCCTCATTGTGATGCAACCAATGATTGCTGTCAGCGAAACCCTCATCAGCTGCACCAGTTTATAATTCCCGGCCGGCGAGTCTTGTCTCGCCGGCCAGTTTTTCCAGCTTGGCCAAGCACTGACTCCATCCACTCTGACATTCCTCAGTCATTTTTTGATCCGGAAATCCGGACTGAAAAATCGTGACCTCTGTACCGAGTCCGGACCTTCTGAAGGAAATATCCGCACTGAGATTCGTCAACTTCAGCCCATCCGAACTCTGGATGATGTCATCCACGATCGACAGCCGTTCGTTTGGAACGATTTTCTCGATGTGCCCTTCGCAGATGTACAAACCTTTGGTTGAGGAGTGCTCATAGCGATACTTCCCACCGTCCTTTGCTTCATAGAACGGAACTTTCAGAGTCATCCCATCGGGAGCTGACCAGCGTTCGAGTTTGGTGGGGGTAATGAAGTAAGGGAAGACTTTTTCGAGCGATGCAGAGATCACCCGTTTCATAGTAAATTCAGTCATAAAAACCTCCTGTCTCAGAGACATTTTATCCTCCCGAATTCTCAAATTCACCGCACTAAAGCTTTTTAGTCAGTCAACCGAAACGCCCTCATGCTTATCCGTCTGGCACTGCTCTCAATATTGATGATGTCTTCAGTTCACGCGACCGATCCGCGTGCCCAGCGCTTAGCGGAAATTGATATTGAGGCCTGCTCACGTGCCGCGACTCACCAGTACACCTGGATCATGCACATGAGTGAATGGCGCCAGACCTACAACATGTGTCTTCGCAGAAAATTAAAAGCTCTCGGTGATCGGTACACGCACTCGGCGCTGGAAGCCATTCGGCTCGAAGAGCTGTGTCCGGAAAGTTCTTTGAACGGAGCACCCATTGATCTGTCGATGATGGGTTTGCAGATCGCCAATCAAATGACCGCGCGGGATATGCAATTGGGTACGACCAGTAACAATCTCGAGCAGACGATCGAACTCTATTACGATCGCCTGATCCAGAGCAACTCCCGGATTAAAGAACTTCGCCGTTAATTCTTGGCAAAAA
>JAYVHR010000315.1:0-2147 GCA_043771075.1 Bacteriovoracaceae bacterium | reverse complement strand
TTCAGGGATTTCCCCAAGATCAGTTTTAAAATTCGAAATATCCCAGGCCATTATCTGCTCGATGAGAACTTCACTATCTTTCTCGAGATTACACGTACCTTTAGGAATTCTAACTCTTAGAGGAAAGGACTCATCGACTCGCACACGGGTCGTGAGAGGGAGAACGACGGCAGACTCGTGCCCCAGGGCACAAAATTCAGAAGGTTGAATACACAAACATGGTCTCTGTTTGCCAGGCTTCGAGCCTACCCTTGGATCTAGGTCAACAGTGTATATATGCCAACGCTTTGGAATAATCATGGAAGCTTCTTGAAACGGTCTTTGGTTTGAAATTCTTTTAAGACTTCCAGACCTGAATTTCCAACTGCCTTTACGGCCCTTTCCCAGCGTTCAATTCGTTCCGCTTTTGCGATCTTTTCTTCAAGCAGAGCAAGTGCCTCGCGGACGACATCGACCTTGGACTTTGATCCAATTTTTGCTTTCAGCTTTTCTATGCGTTTATCGTCTTCCGGTTGAATCATGAGAAGCTTCCCCATATATACTCCTGAATATATCTCATTATATATCCAGACTCGTTTTGCAGCAAGTCTAGGGATATCAGTAGGTTGTTACCCATAAGTTTGGCGAGTCATTTGGGAAAGTGGTATAAAAGAATTCGAAAAAGACATGAATAAGGAACGAAGATGACGATCCATTTTGTAGACCTCGATGCCCAATACCAATCCATTAAAGGTGAAGTCCAGAACGCCATCAATGGCATTCTTGAGAGTAAGGATTTTATCCACGGTAAGTCGGTTGAGAAGTTCTCAAAGAACTTTGCCGCTGCTCAAGGATCAAAGTATTGCGTGGGTGCGGCCAATGGAACTTCGGCCATTACAGTTGCTCTGAGAGCTCTGAATGTTCAGCCGGGTGATGAAGTGATTACTGTCGCTAATTCATTCTTCGCCACTCCTGAGGCCATTGCTGAAGTGTATGCGAAGCCAGTCTTCGTAGACTGCGAAGCCGATACGTATTCGATCGATGTTTCTCAGATCGAGAAAAAAATTACGAGTAAAACGAAAGCTATCATTCCTGTTCATCTCTACGGCAATCCTGTTGATATGGATGCGCTGATGAAAGTCGCGAATAAGCATAATATTCCTGTGATCGAAGACTGTGCTCAGGCACATCTGGCGACATGGAATGGAAAAGGTGCCGGGACTTTCGGGGCGATGGGAACTTTCAGCTTTTATCCGGGGAAAAACCTCGGTGCTTACGGTGACGCCGGAGCCATTACCGTCCAGGATGATAAACTTCATCAATTAGCGGCGATGCACGTGAATCACGGTCGCACGAAAAAATATGAGCATGATTTCTGCGCCGGTAACTTCCGCATGGATGGGATGCAGGCTGCAATACTCGATGTGAAACTGAAGTACCTGAACGACTGGACTGAAAAGCGTCGTGAACTTGCCTGCCATTATGAATCGATTCTTCAGCCGGCTGGATTTAAATCCATTACTGTTAGGAAGCAGGCCAAGTGCGTATACCACATTTATCTGGTGGAAGTTTCTAACCGTGATGAAGTCATGAATCACTTCAAGACTCTTGATATTCAGTGTGGTGTCCATTATCCGATTCCACTTCACATGCAACCCGCTCTCAAGCATCTTGAGCACAAGAAGGGTGACTTTCCTGTGACAGAAAGAGCGGCTGAGAGAATTCTATCTCTGCCTATGTATGCTGAGCTTACGAAGGCTGAAGTTGAGACAGTGTGTGCTGAGCTGATCAAGGTCGCTAAAAAGTAATCACTCAGTAACTGCAACTCTCATTTTTCCACGGATGACTTTCTGGTCATCCTGGTTAGTGCAATCGAGTTTCAGGATAATGAATTTAAATTCAGTATTCACTTCAATCACTTCTGCTTCGTACTTCAGAGTATCCCCGCCATAAACCGGCAGGATGAAATGGAATTCCGAGCCCATCGTAAGCGAATTTTCTCCAGGCAGGTGCATTCCACCCAGAGCTGAAAAGAAACTGCTGGTAAGGCATCCGTGGGCGACGATGTCTTTATATCCACGACTGGTCGCAAATTCTTTTGATGTGTGAAGTGGATTATGGTCACCAGTCAGATTGGCAAAATCGACAATCATCCCTGAAGTAATGTT
>JAYVHR010000314.1:0-9517 GCA_043771075.1 Bacteriovoracaceae bacterium | reverse complement strand
GCCTTGGTTTTCTTCTCTTCCGTTTCCGGATTGTCTTTATTATTTTCGTTATGTTCCATTCATCGCTCACACGTTCGGGGTTATGCCTCTAAGATGGGCTCGACCCCATAAGTGTCAATGTTACGGGGTCAAAAAAAGAGTGCTTTTTATGGGCGATAAGTGCCCGAAATCGGTTACCAATTTCCGAGGAGAGAAGTTTAGTGCGGAGAATTACGCGAGTCCCTTCCGGAAGAGGTCGTCCATCAAGGAATCCAGCATCACAAAACCCAGAGAATTCAGAACGATCTTCTGACCATTCCACCGTCCATATTTTTGGGTTTCCCATTGGTCAAATATGGTTTGCAGATCCGGCGTAATTTCCTCCGGAGACCATCCGTCCGAAGTGCGGAGACTCAGATAAATCCGCTCAAGACTGAGCTCATTTTTTCCAAGAATTTCCGGTTGAATATCAGGACTCATGACTTTCCAGGTGTAACGAAAAGCCTCATCTTTACCCTGCGCAAAATAACCCGCACCGGTGGGTCCGAGTGCCGCGACAGATTTACCCTGCCAGTACTTCATGTTGTGGCGTGATTCAAATCCCGGGAGTGCAAAGTTAGAGACTTCATAATGGTGAAAGCCCCTTTCCTGCAGAAAACTGCTCACCATTAGATATTCCTCACGGACGTACTCATCATCCGGGATATGCTCCACTAACGGATACTTGGAGCGGGCATTCAGGATATATAAACTGATGTGCTTCGGGTGATACTTCAGCAGCTCTTCGAGTTCTTTTTTAATGTCTCGTTTTTCTCTTCTTGAATGAGGAATTCCCAGGAGAAAATCAAGGGAGAAATTCCAATTCCCATCCTGACAGAATTTGAGAAGTGAGTGCGTTTCCTCGAGTGAGTGAATACGGTCCATGATCTTCAGGAATTTTGGATCAAGTGTCTGGGTGCCGATGGAAATCCGGTTGAGACCGATTTTTTTCCACGCATTTATCATCTCTTCGCTCCAGGTTCCCGGATCAACTTCCATGGTAAATTCCGGTGAAGCCGTGGTGAGTTGGGAAAGAATTTGATCTCGGAAATATTGAGCACCCTGAGTGCCCCAAAGCGAGGGGGTTCCACCACCCAGGTAAATCGTCTCCAGTGGCTTCCAGAAGACCTTCTTTTCCTCCATCAGTTTCACATGCCGATCCCAACTTAATGTTAAAAACTGATGAAAATCCTCAATTTGATTCCGGCCTGAATCGAGCTTCTGCTTATAGAAATCGCAATAATTGCAAAGATGCTTGCAGAATGGCACGTGTAGATAAATGCTAGACACCTGAGTCATTGGGAGAAATCCCTTCTAAAAGACTTACGCTGTGGAGATAATAGAACATAAGCTTTGAGTCACAAATAAGGAAGATATGAAAATTGATCTCGTTGAACTTGATAACAAATTAAAAACACTCTTTATCCACGCTCCCGGATCTACCGCCGGGACAGTGCAGATCTGGTTTCGAGCTGGTTCAGCACTTGAGCAGAAAGATAATCAGGGAATTGCACATTTTCTAGAACACATGTTTTTCAAGGGCACTCCTACCCGTCCGGGCCCGCAACTGGCCCACGATATTGAATCGTACGGTGGTGAAGTGAATGCTTTCACATCATTTGATTACACCTGCTATTACATCAACACTCCTTCGATTTTTCTCGATAAGTCTGTTGATATCCTCATGGATATGGTGGCAAATCCACTTTTCGGTGAAGATGAAATCCCGGCCGAACGCCAGGTAGTCTTTGAAGAGTATCGCCGTGCCATGGACAATCCATCGCAGTTTAATTTTATCCAGGTTCAGGGCACAAGTTTCCAGGGCGGATATGCCCATCCGATTCTTGGACGTGAAGACACGATTTTGAATTTCTCTCAGGAACAGATCAGATCATTCCGCGAGAACTTTTATAACCTAGAGAACGCCATGTTGGTCGTGGCAGGTGATCTGAAAGATCGTTCGGGTCTCGAAAATAAAATCCGGGGTTATAAACTGCCTCATGGCAAGAAATCGGCCTTCGGTGAATTCATCCTGAAATCAGAGAACACAATTAATGTTCACGACAAGGATATCCGTCAGGCCACAATCACTCTTTGTATTCAGGCACCGAAATATAACGATGACAAGACTGCCGCTCAGGATCTCGCTATCAACTGTCTTGCACACGGCGAGACTTCGCGTTTCTATCAGAACCTCGTCGCAAAAAATTCGCTCTGTAATGGAGTCGCGGGTTCATCGATGTATTTCGCTGATGGCGGTGCTCACATGCTAAAGATGAATTTCCCAGTCGAGAACCTGGCGAAAGTCAGTAAGGTCTTCATGGACACTCTCAAAGGTGCCATGAAGGAAGGTTTTGAACCGCACGAACTTCAGAAAATCAAGAATCAGTACATCTCTTCAAAGGTATATGAACGTGAGTCGCTTGAGTCTTTTGCCTTCAGTCTTGGTCACGGATTTGCTCAGTCCGGGAATATTCATTGCGAAGAAGAGTTCATTGAAAAAATCCGTGCAGCGACTGTAGACGAAGTCTCGAACGGTCTACTTGAAATTTTACAGAACAATACTCACTTCACGCTTCAGGCGCCGAAAGGAACGAAACTTCCTCCACTCGAAAAAGAATTGAAGAAGTGGCAAGCCGAACTGAAGAAAGCCTCATCTTCGATTAAAGCAAAAGTGGCGAAGGCTAAAACTGAATCCTTTAGTGAAGATCCGTCGGTGACAGTCATTGAAATCAAACCCGGAATTAAATTCATTCATCGTAAAAATGAACTCACTCCGACTTTTGTCATGCACGCTTATCTCAAAGGTGCTCAGTCGGCCGAAACTGCGAAAACCGCAGGCTCACATCATCTCTTCTCACGCCTTGCTACTTACGGTTACAAAGGCATGCCTTACCTGAAGCTAAAAAACGAACTGGAAGCGATGTCTTCTTCGCTCAATGGTTTCTCCGGGAAAAATGCTTATGGCCTGACGATGCATGGACAGTCGAAGGACTTTGAACGACTTTCATCGCACTTTTCCGGAACTCTTTTTTCACCGGAAATTCCTAAGAAGTTTTTTGATCATGAGAAAAAAGTGATTTTGCGTGCCCTCGATAATCAGAAAGAAGATGCGATGAAACAGGCATTCAAGACTTTTTACAAGATGGTTTTTAAAGGTCACCCATACTCTCTTGATCTAGCCGGAAGTCCTGAAACAATTAAGACTTTCTCCCCTATGTCGCTGCTTAAACAGCATAATTCTCATATGAAGAATTCAGAGATGGTGATCACCTATTGCGGCGACCAGGATATTCATACAATCGAATCATTAGTTCGGGAAATGGTGAAAGCACTACCTGAAAGAAAGAAAGTCAAAAAAGCTCCCGCGAAAATTAAGGCCGTCAGTGGTCAGCGTGAGCATCTCACTTTCAATCGTGAACAAACTCAGATCGTGATCGGTGCTGCAGCTTACCCCCTGAACAAAAAAGAAGATATTTTCCTCAAGATGATTACGACTCACCTTTCAGGTCAGAGTTCCGCGCTATTCGTTGAAGTCCGTGATCGCCAGGGACTTTGCTATTCCGTTTCACCAATACACGTGGCTGCTCTCGAAGCAGGATGCTGGGGCATTTACATCGGCTCAGGACATGACAAGACCGAAGCAGCCATCAAGGCCATTCTCGGAATCATTCATGATCTCCGTGATAACGGCATCAAGCGTGAAGATTTTGATAGAATTAAAACGATGATTGATGGTCAGAACCTACTCGCGATTCAGACGAATGAAGATTACGCCCAGTATTATTCGATTCCTGTTCTCCACAATCTGGGGCTCGATTATCATCACCAGCAGAATCAGATTATCCGGAGTGCGACGTACGAAGATTTCCAGGCGTTCCTGAAGAAGTTCTTCAACTCGAAATGGAATATTGTAGAAGCTGGTCGTAAAAACTAAGAAGCCTTATTAGTTCCTGGTGAGATGATTCCACTCACCAGGAGCTCTTTTTCACTCACTGGTTCATTCTTCATCAGTTTCCTGAAAATAAGCTCATTATCCATACCTGTGCGATTCTTCGAGGCAAAGTTCGACATCAGTGTCGTCATTGATTCAAAGCATGTCGAAACCATGCTGTAAAAACAAGGGATATCCAGAAAAGTCGGGCTCACAGAATTGAGATGCCCGTAGGCCATCTTCCCGAGCTGGGCATAATAATTCGTATCAACGATCTTCCTATTAACTGACTCAGAAAAGTAACCACATACCAGAAGCGACATGTCCGCCACTTCTTTGTAAGTTCGCTTCTGTTCTTCACGGGTCATTTGCGTGGCTTCCAGAAGTTTTAATCCCAGAATTTTCTGGCGAACTTTTCCTTCTTCGGAGACTTCAAAGAAGTCCTGAGACAGGGCAAACTTATCTAACACTTCAGATGAGTAAAAGATGATGGATTCAGGGACGGGACAAAGCGACTTCTTATTTAACTCATTCAACCCTTCAAAGAAAAATCCCTGAAGATTTGATGCCGTGATGATCTTCCTGTCAGAATTGGCCATGGATGATCCTCCTTCCCTTATTTTATCATATCACCCGAAACCTGAGTCAAAAGGCATGGCAATAATTTCCTCGTGCTCCAAATAGAGGAAAAGACGAGAATGGTTAGATGCAACGCCTTCGTGTTTTCTTCGCTTTCATTCTTTGCCTCATGTTTTTCCCATTCTGGCGGGGACTCGATTATCTGGTCATTATCACTGACTCAAAAATCCTCTTCACTCTTTCCTTCGTTCTCGGCACGATTTTCTTTATTCTGATCCCCCTCCATCTTGCTAAGCGAGACCTTAAAAAATTCTTTTATCCGCTGATCCTTCTTTCACTGGGAGTATTTGCTTTTTCCGGAAGCACCCTCTCAGGTCAGGCAACACGTCACTACGAACTTCGCCAATGCGGATTTAGTACTTTCAGTGGACTCCTTTATCACGCCAGAAATTTTCTGCCGCCGGCCCATCAGGATGATCTGGAACTGAGAAATCAGCTTTGTTGGATCAGAAAAATGATCACGAAAATGCCTCAGGAAATTGATGATGTGAATGAATTGAAAAATTATCTCGATCTAATTCGCCAGAAACTTTTAAGTCCACCCTCAAAGTATAAGGCCTCACTTCCATTGATTGCCTTCCTTCATGGAAAAATGTCCGCTCATCTGGCGGGCCCCGCACTTGAGTCGATAGAGATTGGAAAGATGTTTATTGATTCCCTCCATTTCTGGAAGTCGCAGTATACGGTTGAAATCAGCGCTCTCGAATACCCATGGTATGCCTGGCCTCATTCAGTCTGGATAAAATGGGAGTATGGGCTAATTGAGCGAAACTGGGAGAGCATCGTGGAAAGTATCCAGTTAGAGTCGAACTAACGCCTCGGAATCTGTCACTTTTATAGACCCTATTCCCTCTCTGAATCCCCATTGATAGTCTTCCTCCATGAAAAATCTTATCAAGTACGGCCTCTACTTAGGCGTCCTGACTTCCCTTACTGGTTGCTTACCACTCCTCCTGCTTAGTTCACTGGATGGGCACAAAAAAACGAAGAAACATTCTTCCAGCCAGAACGAATCCGTCCGTCGCCCTCTTGAGACAACTCAGGAAGATTCGGCCCACTTCTATCGGAAAAGACAAATGGTCACGACATACGATTGTAACGGCCACGTAACTTCGCACGAAATGAAGGTTGTGAAGAAGCATCTCGATAAGACATTCACGATTGATTATGCCGGAAGAAAAGATGCCTGGAGCACAGTAATACTTAACAGAAGAAATGGTTCTCAACCCGTTATGCCTTCACGGGATAAAGGACAATTCACCGTGGATCTTTCTCCGACATGGAATCACATCCGTGTAAGCAAGGGCCTCAATGAAATTGAATACGTATTCTACAAGTGTGCGCAGATCGTAGGCACCAATTGCGCCGTCGCACCTGTAGTGGAAAAAGAAGGAATTCTTCTTCTCGATATCAGCTATGAGGTTATCGACCTTCCGGGAGAAAGCGTAGTACGCCCAGCCCCTGGAGCTTGTCCGGCTTCTTAGCCTTCTTCAATTTCCACCATCAGGAAGCCGGCCTCAAGTGCCTGGCCTTCTTTGACGTTGATGCTTTTGATCGTGCCATCCGCACCAGACTTGATTTCATTTTCCATTTTCATGGCCTCAAGAATCAGAACGGTTTCACCTTTAGCAACTTGATCCCCGACCTTCTTTAAGATCTTCACGAGTTTCCCCGGCATCTGGGTAATGAGCGCACCAGCGCCCCCTTTATTGAGTCCAGAAGGCTTGAACCCGCGGTAGACCTTATAAACTTCGGAATGAGAAACCAGAACTTCATTCACTCCGAGCGAAGGAAGTTTCTTCCAGCTGATCTGATCAAATGAATAATAGTTTTTCCCGGCGAGCTTCCGGATCCATATCTGAGATTTTTTACCTTCGTGCGTAAACTCCATCGCACCCGGAATCAACTCGGCATCAATCGAGAATTCTTTCATGTCCTGATTAACAAAATAATATCTCATGCCTTTGCTCCATTTTGTTCGATGGCCGCAATCTTAACCAAAAACGCCTGAATATCTTCCTTGGGAGCAACTTTATCCTGCGGCTTCACCGACCCGATGTAGCTCGTGGAGTATTTCCCCTTACGGAATGTTTCCTCATTCAGAATCACACGGTGAAGAGCGATATTGGTCTTGATTCCTTCAATCACTAATCCGTCGAGAGCATTCTGAATTTTTCTTAAGGCCACTTCGCGGTTGAAACCCTTAGCAATAAGTTTACCGATCATCGGATCAAAGTCCGGAGTGATAGTGAACTTCGGATAGATGCAATGATCGAATCTGATTCCCTGTGGAAATGTCGTCTCAAACCCGGCAATTTTTCCGGGGGCCGGAAGCATCGTGATCGGATCTTCAGCACAGATACGCAGTTCAATGGCGTGACCATGAATCTTAATCTCTTCCTGTGTTTTAAAATCAAGTGGCTCGTTGAAAGCCGCTTTAATCATATTCGCCACGAGATCAACGCCCGTGATTTCTTCAGTGATGGGATGCTCAACCTGGATACGTGTATTCATTTCAAGGAAGTAAAACTTCTTATCCTCGCCCATGATAAATTCAACAGTTCCAGCTGAATCATAATTAACAGCGCGAGCGCATTTCACTGCCGTCTCACAAATCTCTTTCCTGACAGCTTCATCCGTACCGATAAAAGGAGATGGAGCTTCTTCAATGATTTTCTGGTGACGACGCTGAACCGAACACTCTCTTTCAAAAAGGTGGAAAACGTTGCCTTTCTTATCCGCGAGGATCTGCACTTCAATATGATGAGGATTGAGAATATATTTTTCCACGAGAAGGGCCGCATAACCGAAACTGGAAAGGGCTTCCCTCTGAACAGCTGCAAAGTTTGTTTTTACTTCTGCCTCATTGGCGCAAGGACGCATTCCCTTACCACCGCCACCGGCCACAGCCTTGAGAAGAATTGGGTAACCGATTTCGTTCCCAATTTTTATTGCCTCTTCAATCGTCGCCACTTCACCTATTGAGCCAGGAACAACCGGAACTCCTGCCTCTTTGGCAATTTGCTTCGAGATATCCTTGGCACCCATTTTATAAACAGCATCAGGATTCGGGCCGATGAAAGTAATTCCTTTTTTCGCGAGCGTTTCAGAAAACTCTCTGTTCTCAGAAAGAAACCCGTAGCCCGGATGAACGCCATCAATTTTGTAATCTTCGATGAGCTTCATGATTCTCGGGATATTGAGATAAGTATCCTTATTGTTAGAACCTTCAAGTCTCACCCACTCCTGGCAAAACTCCAGATGTGGTGGTTCAGTTTCATTGTCTGTCCATACTCCGACGGAAACGAGACCGAGTTCATTCAGGGCCTTCGCCACTCGAATCGCGATCTCTCCGCGGTTAATAATTAAAACGCGTTTTCCCTTCATAGTGGAATATTCCCGTGTTTGCGTTCAGGTCGTTTTACTTTCTTGTTCTCGAGTGCCTTGAGGTACTGATACAGGCGCTGTCTCGTCTGCTCCGGCTGGATAATTTCATCAATGTATCCGAGCTCAGCAGCGCGATAGGGATTTGCGAATTCATTCTCGTAGTACTCAACATGTTTTGCCTTATTGGCCATGTCGTTGCGATAAATAATATTCACAGCACCATCAGCTCCCATGACTGCAATTTCTGCTGTTGGATAAGCGAGGTTGATATCAGCACGGATGTGTTTCGATGCCATAACATCATAAGCACCGCCGTAAGCTTTTCTGGTAATGAGTGTAATAAGCGGAACAGTTGCTTCTGAATAAGCGTAAAGAAGTTTTGCTCCATGACGGATAATCCCGCCGTATTCCTGAACAGTTCCCGGAAGGAAGCCCGGAACATCAACCAGAGTAATAATCGGAATATTGAAAGCATCACAGAAGCGCACGAATCTCGCAGCTTTCACTGCAGAATCGATATCCAGACATCCCGCCAGGAACGCCGGCTGGTTGGCCACGATCCCGACTTTAATTCCACCGATAGAAGCAAAACCGTTAATGATATTTTTCGCGAAGTCCGGTTGAACTTCCATGAAATGCTGATCATCCACCACTTCCATGATGAGTTCTTTCATGTCGTATGGTTTCTTAGAACTATCCGGGATAAAAGTCTTGAGCTTGTTATTAGCTCTCACCGGCGAATCCGTTGTGAGTCTTGTCGTGTGTTTCATCTTGTTGCACGAAGGAATGAAGGCAAAGAGCTCTCTTACTCTTTCAAAGCAATCATCCTCATCATCCGTGCGGAAGTGAGCAACACCTGATTTCTCATTATGCGTGTGAGCTCCACCAAGAGCATCTTTCGTCACTTCTTCGTGAGTCACGGTCTTGATAACATCCGGACCAGTCACGAACATGTAGGAAGTTTTATCCACCATGAAAATGAAATCTGTCATCGCAGGCGAATAAACAGCGCCACCAGCACATGGGCCCATGATGAGTGAAATTTGAGGGATAACTCCCGACGCCTGAACGTTCCGATAAAAGATTTCTGCGTAACCAGCAAGGGCATCAACCCCTTCCTGAATCCGCGCTCCACCTGAATCGTTGAGTCCGATAACCGGGATTTTATTATCAACAGCGAAGTCCATCACCTTGCAGATTTTTTTTGCGTGAGAAGCACCGAGAGCTCCACCCCAGCAGGTAAAATCCTGAGAGAAGATCGCCACTTGCTGGCCATTGATTTTCCCGATGCCGGTAATAACACCGTCACCCAGATACTTCGTTTTCTCCATGCCAAATGAATTACATTTGTGAGTGACGAATTTATCGAATTCAATAAATGAATCGGGATCTAAAAGTTTATTGATTCTTTCACGGGCAGTGTATTTTCCCTGCTCGTGTTGCTTGTTAATACGTTCCTGGCCACCACCGAGTTCTGCCTCTTTCGTCAGTCTCGCCAATTGCTCGTTACGCTGCTCATTTGTCAGCATCGGTCCTCCT
>JAYVHR010000313.1:0-5497 GCA_043771075.1 Bacteriovoracaceae bacterium | reverse complement strand
TGTTCCTGAAAAAAACCACGGATTACCTGGGGCCGGATGTAGCGATTGATGCCGTTGGTGCAGAAGCTGCGGGATCGGCGATGCAGACAATCACCGGATTAAAAATGAAAGTCCAGGCCGGCGCGGCCACAGCAGTTCAGTGGGCGATCAATTCTGTGAAGAAAGGCGGGACGGTTTCCATCGTTGGTGTTTACGGGCCAACAGCGAATCTTATCCCTTTGGGAAATGCTGTGAACAAAGGACTCACTCTGAGAATGAATCAGGCGAGTGTGAAACGTCACTTACCGAGACTGATTAAACACATTCAGGACGGACACATTAAACCAAGTGAGATTATCACTCACCGGATTCCGCTTGCTGAGATCGCTGAAGGCTATCACATGTTCTCAAGTAAACTTGATAACTGTATTAAACCTCTCCTGATTCCACCCGGTGGCGAAAATATTCTTCATTAAGGAGCACGATATGGAATTGATAAATAATAAAGATACTATTCAGGGCTGGGGGATCGATAGGGATCCCAAAGTCCGGCCCGCTTATCCCATGTGGAATAGCACGGAAAACACCGGCTCCCATTACACGGAAGCAACGATTCCCATGCAGGAGATAAAGTTCAAGGAACTGAAATCGATTGAAGTTCCGGAGATGACTCCGGTGTTCGGACAGACGGTTGCTCCGACCGGACTATCGGGACTCATCCGGAAATTTGCTTTCCGTTACGGGGAAGGCAGCTTCGGGCATTGGTTGCCATTGATCCTCGCCGACCGGGTCAATATGTTTGAAGGGATTGCCAGCGATCTTCTTCATCTGAGGGTTCCTAATTTCTGGAAAGAGATGGGTCTTAACTCTGAGTGGAAATATAACCGCAAGAGTTTTGTGACAAAGTCTCTGGTGACGACGGTTGCGGTGGCAGGTGCAGTTGGTTTTTTCATGATGCTATCCAAAGATCAGAAGAAAGATCCGGTTTAACCGGGTCTTTCTCTTGCCTTCGGGCCTTGAATTTTTCATAATATTCGCATGAAAATATTTATCTTTGCCTTTGTCTTCGCTCTCGCGGGTTGTTCTCAAAAAGGGAATACTCAGAAAGATCTTTCCTCTGTCTTTGAGGCCTATTGGGAAGAGCACTCGAAGCTTTTTCCGATCGATGCCACTCAACAGGGTGACAATCGCTTCAATGATCTTCTTCCGAATGATCAGACGGCCCAGTACCGGAAAGTTCTCCGGGATTATTTTACGGATTACCTGAACCGCCTGAAGAAGTTTGATCGCGAGACTCTTTCAGAAAGTGATCGTGTTTCTTACGACATCTTTAAATACGAAATGGAAATGCAGATCGAGGGAATGAACTCTGATCTTTACATGATCCCTTTTCAGCAGTTCTGGGGTCTGCCTCTCACACTCGCTCAGTTGGGATCGGGAGAGCAGTTTCAGCCGTTCAAAACAGTTCAGGATTATGAAAACTGGCTGAAGCGTGCCGAAGGCTTCACTGCGTGGTCTGATTCTGCCATCGATAATTTTCGCGCTGGCATTAAGTCAGGAGTTGTTCTTCCGAAAGTCCTCGTGAATAAAATTCTTCCTCAGATGAAAGAGCTCGTTCAGAAGAATCCGAAGAAGAGTGTGTTCTGGGGCCCGATCAAGCTCATGCCGAAGGAATTCTCTTCGGATGATAAAAAACGCCTGACCGCCAGCTATGAAAACCTGATTGTTAAGCACATCAATCCTTCGTATCAGAAGCTCCATGACTTCTTGAGAAAGACTTATCTCCCGAAAGCACGCAGCACTCATGGGATCAGTTCCGTCCCGGGTGGAGCGGCGATGTATATCTACCTCGTTCGTTCATGGACAACCACGACCAAGACTCCGGAAGAAATTTACCAGACGGGTCTCCTCGAAGTTGAGCGCATTCAGTCTGAAATGCTGAAAGTAAAAGACCAGGTGGGTTTCAAGGGGAGTCTCAAAGATTTCTTCTCCCATCTTCGTAAAGACAAGAAGCTCATGCCTTATAAGACTCCGGAAGAGGTGCTGAATCTTTACCGTGATATTCACAAGAAGATGCAGCCGCAGCTTCTTTCGATGTTCGGCAGAACGCCGAAGACTCCGTTTGAAATCCGCCAGACTGAAAAATTCCGTGAGGCGACTGCTTCAGCTGAATATAGTCCGGGTTCCGCGGATGGTTCACGTCCGGGAATTTTTTATCTTCCGATTCCTGATGCGAAGAAATTCAACATCACTTCCGGCACCGAATCACTCTTCCTTCATGAGGCCATACCTGGTCACCATTATCAGATCTCTCTTCAACAGGAAAATGAAGGCCTTCCGAAATTCCGCCGCTTTGCCTGGTACGGGGCAATGGGTGAGGGTTGGGCGCTTTATTCGGAATCACTTGGGAAAGAGCTTGGCCTTTACACGGATCCTTATCACTACATGGGTGCTCTCGGAGATGAAATGCACCGGGCCTGTCGTTTAGTGGTTGATGTCGGAATCCACATGAAACAAATGTCCCGCGAACAGGCGATCAAATATCTTCTCGAGCATGAGCCGATCGGGGAGAAGGATGCAGTAGCGGAAATTGAGCGCTACATGGCGATTCCTGCCCAGGCGCTTTCATACAAGGTAGGTGCTCTCAAGATCCGCGAGCTACGCCAGAAGTATGAAAAGCAACTTGGCACGAAGTACAAGCTCTCCGCGTTTCATGATGAGGTTCTCTTAGACGGAGTTATGCCGCTTGCGTCTTTGGAAATGAAACTGGATGACTGGGCGTCGAAACAATAAAATATTGATCTTAATAAGCGAGTTTTAATAAAGGCCATCCTTCGGGGTGGCCTTTTTATTTTTGCTTAACATCTTCGCAGTCGTTCTTCTCTTGATGAAAGATTTAGAATCACCTTCACAAATCTTCAGCTTCTATGCGTAATGTTCTTCAATTCTCATCATTATCTCACTGTGCCGAACTCTCTGAGTTGAGGGTATTTGCACCTGAGCCAGCACAACAGATCACTTTCGTTTTAAAAATAATCAACTATATTTCTGCGCGCAGGCCCCTTAAAAAAGGCCATCCACATCAACTCACTTTTAAAAAGGAATAAGAAAATGAGAATCATGAATGCTGCTGTTTCTGTTGGTTTACTTTTCACACTCGCGAGCTGCGGTGGTGACTCAAAAGGTTCTTCTTCACGTCGGCCAGCTGTTGATCAGCTCGTGACATCTGCAGACTGGAAGATCCTTCTTGAAGGCCGTTCTTTCCCGAACAAGGCCATGGTGACTGTGAATGATGAAGTGGTAGTGAACGAGTGTGCTGATAAGCAATCATTCTTCATTAACCGTGAATCAAACCCACAGGTTCTTCCTATGGCGAACTACCTTGTTCCCATGGGAACAACTGTTAAAATCGCTGTTTCTGACCTCGGCGATGACTGCGGTTCAGACACTGATGATTCTGAATTTGTTCCAGCAACAGATATGAACTTTGAAATGACAAAAAACGGTGCTCACGCCGAAGTCACAGTTCGTCTCTAATTCCTTCCATAAGTAGGCCCGGGGTTTAACCCCGGGCCTTGCTTCAAGTTAATCGTTTAACAGATTTTCCAGCCTTGAAAGAATTCCGATAAATGCTTCCGGACGATATTTTACCCAGAGAAAGTCCGGACGTTCGTCAGATTCCCAGTCTCCACCAATGATTTCTCCACTAGCATTGAGATCAAGATGGTAGACATATTTCTGCGTGCTCTCTTTCTGATCGCTCGTTCCACGAACAACACCCCAGAAATTTCCCGTTCCCCCGATAACTCGCAACAGTGTCTTCATTTTAGCGCGTTTAACGGTCCCAGGTGCTGAGTCACTCTTGGGTTTGCCCATCTTTAGGAGTTCAGTCCGGTAACTCTTTAAAGGGTGATTCCAGACTTCCTCACCGTGTTTTAAGTCAACGATGATGCCTTCATTCCGGAGAGCAATCTTATTGGTGAGGACGATATGGAAAGCACCTGCGTTCATATCTTCCCTGCATTCATCTTCACTTCCGTCACCGTAACAGCGCTGACCCATCTGATGAGTGTCGGAAATAAATCCGTTGGCGTAGTACCAGGAAACAAGGGCCTTGATATCGGATGAGCCGAAAGGAATCATGATCCCGTCGGGATTCATGGCCGCCTTGGGAGTTGGTTCCTGATGATTCATCGTGGCCGGCGCCCATCCGTGGCATATTCCTTCCCAGGATTCTGCATTTCTGTTGGCGGATATTTTCTCCACCTCAAGTTTCAGAGGATAATCATATCGCCCGGTATAGAGATCATATTTTTCGGAAGGGGAGAGTTCCGAGAGTTGCGCGAGAGTCATTCTCTTCGCTTCTTCCATGGATGGTGAACGGAGATTGAATCCCGCACGTCTTTGAGCGTGCCAGCGGTAATTGATGTTCCCGCGATTGAGGGCCCAGTAATCACCTGACCAGAATCTCTCACCCGCATCGACGTTCGCCTCGAGGGGAAGCTTGCTCAGGTTTCTTTCAAGATCCTGAGACATCAAATTGGGATCAGAATACCACTGCCAGGGGTGCATGAACTTGGGAGAGGCATGAGCAAAGAGTGGCAAGAGAAGGAGAAATAGAAATTTCACAGGACCTCCGTTTTTTCCTACGTTAAAGGAAAGCGGAGAGTCCTGACAAGACTGACTATTATGGAGTGAATTCCGGAAGCGCCAGCGAAAGAATTTCCTGGGCGTCATATTCAGCATTCATCGGATCATTGTCGAGTTCGATGACACCTTCGACAACATTCATCTTCCTGTGAAGTTTGCGATTCAATTCACTGGAGACAGTTTTTTGTTTCACGTTGAAATGCGGAATGCCCGCATCCATCGCCACTTCGGCAGCTTTTTTCAGCCAGATGATATCTGCGACTGCATTTTCTTTCGGGCCCGTAGCGCGATAGGTGATGCGGTATTTTTCGCCCTGAAGATCGTCATTGTCTTCTTCGGCAACCTGTTCCTGGCGTTGTTCGCCACGGGGCCTTTCTTTTCCGGCAGTAAGAGGTCCCACCATAAAGAAGAGTAAGAGAGCGAAAGTGATAACTGCAAGTTCCGTTTTTTTCATGGAAGACCTCCTTCATGAGAGTCTCGGGGAGTGAAATTAAAATGGTTTCTGCTTAATTTGGAAAGGTACAGTTGTGAATCTTGCGGGAAACTCAAGTTAGATGAACGAACTAACTCAGTGAATGGAATATTTCTGCGGGAGGACATACAATTTCGAAGGAGGTACAGAATGAAAAAAATTATTATGTTTCTCTTTATTGTTTCCTGCGCAAATAAAAATCCTGACTGGGATTCAGGAGCTCAACGGCAAAATATGGACTCCGATGAACAGAGACAGGAGCAGGTAGATAATACAAATATGCAATTCACTACTCCGGGGCGATCAGGTGCAGGCCAGAGCGTTCCAAGGGAATAAGTTTCACTTTGATTTACACATTCATTCCAGATTCAAAGTCAGCTCTGACTATTCCGACTT
>JAYVHR010000312.1:0-7660 GCA_043771075.1 Bacteriovoracaceae bacterium | reverse complement strand
CCAGGGAATTCAGTTCAAACTTTTTTGCGAACATTCCGGCGCTTGATTTCTCGAGCTTATTTCCGGAAATATTCTGAATTTCATTCTGAAAGCCGCCGAGAATTCTCTGAAGTGTATCAGCGGTTACATTGCGGGAGACATAGGCATCGCCGCCGACGGCAGATAACTGATGCGCTTTCAGATCCACTGTTTTCTGATCACCAGTGACGTAAATAATCCGCGCCGTGGGTATGGTAGAGCGGATGATTGTCATCCATTTACCGAGATCTTTAGTGTCTTTAGAGAAATCGACAAAGAAGCAGGTGTTTTCATCAGCTGAATCGAGAACAATCTGGAGATCGCTTTCCGATGAAATCCAGCTCCCTTCATTCAAGACGGGAAAACGTTCAGGGAAATCCCTGAACTTTGATTGATCAAAGCTAATAAAATAGTAGGTCATTTTTGAGTCCTCCTGATAATGATAACTTACTTAGGAAGTCTCCTCAGTCCGGCAAAGATTGCACTCTCAGCTTGTGAATGAACTATTGATTCAGTGAGGGGACCCATAATACAATCTTGGTGCTTCCCAAATCTGGAGGACTTTTGAAAAACATGTTGGCCATTGTGGCGATGTTGACCGTATTGATCGGGCTTGCTCGCGCTGAAGAAAACTTCCTTCCTTCCAATATCTTAATGATGGATGAGAATTACGCTCACCACGTCATTCTGGTTGAGAAATCCACCCACCAGCTTCACGTTTATGAGAACGATAAAACAACACCGAAGCTGATCAAGACTTACAACATTGCGACCGGAAAATTTAAAGGTGATAAGTCCGTCAGTGGAGATCATAAAACTCCTGAAGGAATTTACACTCTCCAGGATTTTCTCTCGAAAGAAGAACTTAAGCGTCGCCATGGCGACTACGCAAAGATTTACGGAGCCGGTGCCTTCCCTATGGATTACCCGAACTTCGTGGATAACCGGGAAAATAATGGCGGCGGCGGAATCTGGCTTCACTCAACCGACGATGATAACCGGATTTCAAAAGGCCTCGATTCGAAAGGTTGTGTTGTCGTTCAGAATGCTGACCTGAAAGACGTGGGCCAGTTTATTGAACTGAAAGCGACACCTATCATCGTAGTTCAGGACATCATGTTCCTGAACAAGAAGACCTGGGAACGTAACAGAAAAGATCTGAACGATAGTGTTCAAACCTGGATGAAGGCATGGCAGGAAAAAGACTTTGATAAGTACATCGCCGCTTACGATCAGAATCGTTTCTGGGATCGAACTTATGGCCAGTACAACGGATATAAGACACACAAGAGAAATGTTTTCGCGAGACCAGACAAACCAATCATCGATATGGATTTTGTTTCTATCCTTGCGAATGACAAATACGCAGTAGTTCACTTCCGCCAGTCTTATAAATCGCCCGTTATCAATGACTCCGGTAAGAAGACTCTCTATCTCATGAAAGACCAGAACTACGACTGGAAGATCGTGGGTGAGCAGTTCGACAAGTCGGCCTCACAGCGTGATGTGGCCTTCACTCCTCAGAACAGATACTTCAAAGAATAGAAGTAAAGAGTAATAATGAAAGAGGCCATCCAGCAGTCAGGCGGCGAAGTTTCCATAGTTATCTATGATGCTCCCCTACCGCCTCGCTATTTCCGTTTCTCCAAAAAATTCGTCCGCACATTATTTGTCACTGTACCGGTGACTTTTTTGTTTCTCCTTGGCGCGCTTTTCCTCTGGGGTCTGGGCACCCGGATTCAATCGGCACCTGTTCCTACCATGCCAGATGTTTTGACGGCAGCTGACTCAGAAGTCATCGCCCTCAAAGGCGAAGTGGAATCACTCAGAAAAAGTAATGATGATCTCGCTGCAAAACTTTCCGGAGCTCCGGCGACGACTGCTACGGGCACGGAAGAGCCGTATCTACTCGCAGTTAAAAGACCTTATGGAATGCAGAACCTGGTGAATGAAAACCGCGTTCAGATTGATCAGATTGCTATCGAGCAGGACAGTAACAAAGTCAGCCTGAAATTTGCGATCGTGAGCACGAAACCGGAAAACAAAGTCATGGGACATGTTCTGGTGTTCATGATTTCAGAAAGCGGAATGATGGCGTATCCGAAAGAAGCGAATATGACTTTCTCAGAAGGCATTAAATATTCGGCCGGTGAACCCTTCTCGGTTTCACGACTCCGTCCCACCAATGCAGAATTTCTTCACCGCCTAGTGGGTGAATCAGTGAAATTTGTCGTTTATATTTTCAGCCGCGAAGGCGATCTTCTTCTCGTCAAAGAAACCGAAACATTTAAAGTAGGGGCCAAAGGATGAGAAGCGATAACGACTTCCGCGAATTCAATTATAACGTTCTTGGTTCACGCTCGAAAGTCATTGGCGACGTGATTCTTTCAGGCGATGCCATCATCACCTCAGAGATTCATGGAAGCATCGAAGTTCTGGGCCAGGGAAAGCTTGTTCTTGAACGCGGCTCATTTGTCAAAGGCCGTATCAAGGCGATTGATCTTGAGATCTTCGGAACAGTCGAGGGCGAGATAGAGTGCGAAGGACTCGTTTCTGTCCGCTCTTCAGCGCGCATCACCGGCACACTCAAATCCGGCCGCCTGGTTGTCTATCCCGGCGCCATTCTCGAGACAGACATATCCACTATTGATCAGAACTGATCAGCTCTTTCAGAAAAATATATGTCGGCCCGTGGCTTTGATAGCCGAAGCGGTGCCAACCCTCCGGATTAATCTTCCTCTCAAAACCTTGTTCAATTAAAAAGTCATTCAGGGGATTCGTTGGTTTTGTCGTGAGAGCGATGAAATAAAAACCTCCGGCTTGCGCCCGCTCAACCATCGCAAAGTAAAGTTCGCGCATCCGTCCCTTTCCCCTGCTTTCCGGATAGGTGCAGGCCTTTCCGAAGACAATACCCGGATAAGTGAGACTGAGTTTCGCACATTCGCGGAAATCCAGATTCTCTTCCAGTTCATTGGCACTCATGACAGGTAAACCCCTCATTGAGCTCAAAAGCTTTTCTTCTTCAAAGTAGCCGAGATTAATTCCTTTGATATCACTCTCATCCGGGATGAGACATCTGTGCTCCACGGTAAAATCACTTGTAGAGAGGACAGAGCTGCGGATTGACCGCAGCTCCCCGAATGAAACTTCATGAATATTTGGCTTCATATTTTCCTCTCAACACTTTGGCATACAGGGCATCCGGCACACAAAGGGCGACACGTCCGCCGAGATGAATCCCGTCGAGAATGTCCTGCTCAAGAACTCCCTCACTAAGGAGATCCCTGATACCCTTCATCATCCATTCACCATGCTCATCACTGTCCACACTGATGTGTTCATCAATATAAAAAAGATCGGCCTTCATCTCAAAAAGCATCGGCCGCATGAGAAGGAAAAGATCCGGCACTATCATCTCCGCAATCATGATCCATCCGGCGATCTGTGCCTCATTCATCCGGATCACACTATTCATAATTTCCGTCGGGTGCTTCGCGAGTGGTGAGTAATGATAAAGATCACCAAAATAAGGATCGATTCCTTTCGACATCAAGAATTCCGCACAATGAGTAACGTGCGATGTGTGTCTTGCTCCCGCCTCACAAAGAAGATTATCCGTGAGTGCTTTCTTCAGAACCGGATTTCTCACCCTGTCCTTCATAATAGCGAGCATCGGGACCCACAGAGTTGAGTCGATATACTGAAGTTTCATGAACTCTTTTCCGATCTCCTCGGAAACGAGACCCTGGGCAATCAGCGTCCGGAACGGATGGTTCCGCATCTGCATCTGGTAATGACCCAGCGCCTCTTCCACATTCTTCATCTTAGACTCGGTTTCTACTTCAACTCTGGCGGCTAACATATTCCCTCCTTTGGGAGAAACCAAAGTAGCAAACATGATTGTTTAGATTAAGTGAATGTTTTGATATATATGTTTCCATCATGGAAACATACAAACTCGAAGCCTTTGTGACATTCTCTCAAACAGAAAGCGTGCGGAAAGCGGCCGAGCTCATCGGGATAAGTCCCGGGGCCCTCTCGAAGATTCTTCATTCGCTGGAAAATGATCTGGGAATTCCCCTCATCATTCCGGTCGGAAGGCAGGTAACTTTGACAGCGGAAGCACGAGCATTCCTGCCGGATGCAAAAAGAATGATTGAAGAATGGAAGTCGATCAAGCAGGGACTCATCGGGATCAAGGATGAAAAAAAACTTGCTCCACTGAGACTGGCGACTTTTGAAGTGTTCTCGACTTACTTTCTGACCGGGCTTGATCAGATCAATCTTAATCGTGGAATGAAGCTTTATGAAGCTGTTCCTGGTGAAATTGAACGACTGGTACTCGATCATAAAGTGGATATGGGAATCACTTATCTGCCGGTCCCGCATCCGCGACTGGATTTTATGAAGATCCGTTCGGTCGAGATGGGAGTGTATGTGAAGAAAGGATCATTTAAGGATATCGATCAGCAGGAGATTCCGTTTGTTGTGCCGATTGCTCCCTTAACCGGAAGTCCGACGAAAGCAAAAGGTCTCGATGGCTGGCCCGAGACGGCGTACGAGAGAAAAGTCCTGTATGAAGTGACACTTCTTGAATCGGGACTGGAACTTTGTCGTCAGGGAAAATGCGCCGGATATTTTCCGGTCTTCATCGCGGAAGAGCACAACCGCAGGGTGAAGACCCAGTTTGAGCTCGAAAGAAAATCATCTCCCTACGGTGGGGCGAAATGTTACGCGAATGTTTTTCTCGTAAAACTAAAGTCAAATCCCGAAGACGAGCTGGTGAAGAAGATGGCAAAGATGATCAGAACTGTTTGCGGGTAATATGGCCCGTTTTTATAGGAGAATATAGTGAAAGCTTTTGTAGTCCTGGTGATGTTGTCAGTAAGTCATGCCTACGGAATGGGAATCTCCTGCGATCTGCAGTCCCAACCCTGTAATGATAACGGTGATCGTTATCTGTGTACTTACTTCGCCTGGGCCCATGGGGAATTCTGCTCTCCGGAAGATGTCAGCCGGGGTCCAGGACAGATTGCCCGTACTCTTCGCTGTGAAACCCGCCAGACGCATCTTGGGAACAAAATCTTCACCACCCGATATCCGACTGGCAATTTCCATTTTGCTTTCATTGATTCCATGACGGATACAGAATACTCATCCATCGATGGAAAATATATATACGGCAAACTCACAACACCTGAGGGGGCGACGGGGGAACTGAAATATGTCCCGGGGGAAGGATATATCTCACAACTTCGGCTGGATGATCGCTTGTATAATTTGAAATGTACGTTGAAGTAAAAAAAAGGGCCCCTTTGCTGGGGCCCATTTAACTACAAGAAATCTTTGTAATCCAGAATTCGGACTGGTCTTATTTTCGAGAGTGATTTTTCCAGACTCTTATCCCCTACCACCACAATCGTCTGTTTCTCCCAGGGGAAAACTTCGAGATTGGCACGGGACAGATCGTTCGCCTTGAGCTTGGCTATGCGGGCAGGAAACTCAGCAAGTTCTTTCAGTGGTCTCTGCTGATGATCATAAAGCATGAGCTGCCCGATAAAGGCACCCGTTTCTTCAAAACCAAAAGCATAACCGCCTATCATGTGACCCTGCTGATGCTTGAACTCCTCGGGTGTCACTCCACCTTGAGAAATATCATTGAAGACATCACGGATAATGCCAATCGCTTCAGCTGCTGTTTCATTCTTAGAGAAAGTTGTAATTCCCGCGCGTCCATACTCTCTTTGAACAGAGACGTACGCACCCGCGGAATAGGTAAGCCCGCGCTTCACGCGTAATTCCTGAACGAGTCTTGAGGTGAAACTTCCGCCGAGGTAAGAAGAGAGGAACTGGAACTGATCATTTTTCCCTTCTACTTCAGTTTTTGTTACGTAGCGGCCGATACGAATCTGTGCCTGATTGGCACCCGGAACAGGAACGAGATAGATCGCTGATTGAAGACCTGGTTTTTTTAAATCCATCACTGGCATTTTTTTTCCGGCAGTCCATCCACAACCTGCGATGACATCTTTCATCCCCAGAACTTCTTTCGGTCCGGCGAGATAAAGGACTTTTCTGGCCCCGCGGAGTTCGCTCAGGCGCTTCTTGAGAATTGCAGAATTCAACTGATCAAATCCTGCAAGAGAACCTTCCACCGGACTCACATAGGGAGTTTCTTCCAGGGAAATTTTACGGAAGACACGGTCGGCAAGTGAGCCGTGTGAAGTGACAAGATTTTTCAGTGTGCTTTTTGAGCGACTGACGTAAGAGCGAAGTTCGTTTTCGGGATACTGGGCATCTTTCCAGATTTCACAGAATTTACCCATAACCGGAACAATGTCACGCGTGAGGGCCTGGACAGTCATTACAGAATATTCATGAGTGACGGAATTTTTGAGATTTGCACCGTAGAAATCAAAAAATTCTGCGAGCTGTCTCTGCGTCTCCTTGCTTGTTCCGGCGGTGAACTGATCAAAAGTCGCCTGAGTGATACCGGAAGTTTGATCTTTCAGTGCCCCATCCTCAAGATAAAGCGAGGCCGTAAATTTCGGAAATTTTTCATCCTCAATCCAGACAACTTCCAGGTCACCCCAGGTGAGACGTTTCACACTGTCGAGAAAAGACGTTTCCGCATGAGCACCGTAAACAACAAACAATAAAAGAATGAGATATTTTTTCATAGGTCCTACTTGTGTTTTGACCAGACAGAGACAAAGAGACTCTTGCTTGAAGTGATTTCAAGACAAACGTTCTTCACATCATCCACTGTCACTTTTTCATACTGGGCAAGTTCGTCGTGGTACTTTCTCCAGTTACCGAAGAGAAGTTCTCTTTCTCCCAGGAACTGAGCAAGTCCCGCATTGGAATCAAGTCCTGAATAAAGATCTACCAGGTAATTATTCTTAATTTTCTGGATGCTCCTTTCAGTCACTTCCGTTGAGCAGAAATTCTGGAGACGTCCCATGAGATCTTTTCTGAACTCATCAATTTTTACTCCGCGAACCAGTTCTCCTCCGATAAAGAAGAAGCCGGCTTTTTCAAGCTGCTGGTGGGCCGCATACATCGACGTCGCCATCGGTTTAGGAATGAGAATGTATTGGTTAATGAGGGCCGAGCTTTTTCCGGATCCGAGGATCGAGGAAAGCACATCGAGAGCGTAACCTTTCGGATGACCGGCCTTCACTGACGGATAAGCGAGCATGAAAAGAGGCGAAGGTGACTCCCCCTTGCGGGCTATAACAATATTATTATCAAGCTTCGGCGTGAACGCTTCATCCTTGAGTGATTCGTGAGAATCTTTCACCGTCGGAGACGCCGGAATAGGGCCGAATTTTTCCTTGATGATCTTCTTAGCTTTTTCCGCATCCACATCGCCGGCAAGAACCAGAGTCAGATTATTAGGAGCATAGAAACGCTTAAAGTAGGCCTGGATCTGATCACGGGAAACAGTCTTAAGATCAGGGATGTCTCCGATGACTGATGTTCCGTAAGGAGTTCCCTTAAATAGAGTCTGCATGAGTTCGAGGTAAAGCTGTCCGCGTGGTGAATTCTCGTAGCGCATCTTTCTTTCTTCGAGGACAACCTGACGCTCTTTTTCAAAAGCCTCCGGATCGAGAAGAAGATTTTCCATCCGGTCCGACTC
>JAYVHR010000311.1:0-4639 GCA_043771075.1 Bacteriovoracaceae bacterium | reverse complement strand
GTATTAATAATCAATTAACACAGGTGGAATGAACGAATCGGAAAAGAAATGTGAGCATACTGCTGATCATGGCAGTATTTTTTACGTCGGCTGTCCCACAAGGGATTCAGGCGCAAACACTCACTAGACACAAGCCAGGGGAAGCGGCTTATCTCGAAAGTAGAATTTCATACGTTTTCAACAAGTTTCGTTATGACATGGTTGTTGAATGGTATCAGCGTGATCCTTACTTCAGACAACGGGCGGAAAAAGAACTCGAGATATCTCTTCTTGCACTCAAATCCGAAGGCGTCTCAGAAAAAATATTCTTGAATTCATGGAGAAGAGTCTTCTCGATGAAAGAACTAGAGTTGAATACCGAATTCTCATGATTGCAATGAATGCCTAGAATCTTTCAGAAGCTCAGGCTGCAAATGAAGCTCAGACATTTATGGAAGGCCGATTCGCACAAGGTTCAAACTTTGGTGGAGGTGCAGGACATACCAATAGAAGAATTCTTATCCTGATTGGAGTAATTGTTGTCGTGGTCGTAACGATACTCATCATCAGACACCATCGTAAAAAACCAAATAATGAAACTGCAGGTACTACTGGTGCAGATGGTTCAACTGGAACTGATGGTTCTTCAGGAACAACCGGTACTGATAGTTCTACTGGTGTAACTGGAAACAACGGCAACAACGGAAATACCGGAGCTAATGGAAACAACGGAAACAACGGACACAACGGAAATACCGGGGCTAACGGAAACACTGGCGCAAACGGAAACTCTGGAGCGAATGGTTCCACAGGTTCTAACGGATCTTCTGGTTCAAGTGGATCGTCATGTGCCAACGGTAATTCAAATGGTAGGAATGGGAATAACGGCCTTAACAAAATATTCCATGAGATTTTCTAAGCGCGTTGCCGCAGCCGGCTGCACTTGAAATCTTTTGGCCTGAATCAAGGTCATATAAACGAGGTTTTATACTAGAGTGAGGCTCCCTTAGGGGAGCCTTTTTCTTTTTCACGAGGAAAATATGAGTAATGTAAAAAAGATTTTCATCAGCGCTTTCATCATTTTCAATTTCCTCATCATGGCGAGAGTTCATCTTCCGCTTGATGCGAAATTCTTTTCTACGATTTACGCGCCTGTGGATACTTACACAAAATTCTTCAGTTCTTTCCAAGACTGGTTGATGTTTGCTCCAAATCCTTCGCGTACTAATTACGAAATTTCAGCGGAAGTTGAATTTCTGGATGGAACTCGTGATTCATGGTTTTTTCCGAAAGCTTCAGAGTTAAGCATTGTAGGGAAATATCTCTATGGTGAGCGCTATAGAAAGTTTGTTTCTGAAGCTGTGAGAAAAGATGAGAACAATTTTATGTGGAAAGATACCGCCCGTTTTGCTCTCCGGAAAATTGGGGAGAATCATTTTGATAAAATTCCTAAGCGTGTTCATCTTTATCGTCACTGGGAAGATGTTCCGCTGCTGAGCGCAGGTTTTCGTACTCATGGCACACGCCCGGACAAGATGAATAAATACCGTTTCTTCACTCATGAGGTGATGTAATGATGAGTTATAAAACATTTCTCAATCGCTGGGATCGTTTCTTTTTCAGACCACAACCGGTCGAAGGCATTGCTGTTTTTCGAATCGTGTGGTGCTTTCTTCTTCTCATGTACCTGTTTCTGGACATCGGTAACATCGATGACTTTTACGGGCCAAAAGCTCTGCTCTCGTTAGCAACAATTAAGAGCCAGTTTAATTATCCTCACATGAATTTATTCCATCTCTTCGGGGATTCTGTTCCTGTTGTCATAGGTATGATGTGGATTTATGGACTCGCACTTTTTTGCGGATTGATCGGTTTCAAAACCCGTATTTCTCTTCTGGTCGCACTCGTCTGTATGGTGAGCTTTCATCAGAGAAACATCTGGTTGTTGAGCTCGTCGGAAGTTCTGATGAGAACAATCATGATTCTTCTCATCTGTGCACCAACCGGAAATGCACTCAGTGTGGACTCTCTCCTGGGAAGATTTAAAAAGAATCCTTTGCCTAGAGAATGGGCACCATGGGCCCTGAGACTTATCCAGATACAGATCTCTGTCGTTTATCTCTGGACTGTCTGGCACAAATTAAAAGGTGATCATTGGATCGAAGGAACAGCGGTTTACTATGCAACCCGCTTGCATAACATGACTAATTTTCCGGTACCGGTGCTTCTGGATAATCTTTTCCTGATAAAACTCATGACCTGGGGAACGCTCATTCTCGAGTTTTCCCTTGGGACTTTGATCTGGTTTAAAGAATTTCGTAAGCCGCTTATCATTGCCGGGATTTTCTTTCACCTGGGTATCGAATACATGATGAGTATTCCTTTCTTTGAGATTGTCATGATTGCTCTTCTGATCAATTTTATCTCTCCGCAGGAGATGCGGGATTATGTTCAGGGTTACATCAGAAAAGTGAAAGAAGGGATCCGCACGTCTACGATTGCGGAAGATCTCAAGGGACGAATTTTAATTTTACTTAGCTAATCGAGAGAATGAGGCCCGCCTGTGTCAGAGCGGGAAGGGCCTCGTGATCTTTCGGTACCGATCCTTCTTCCAGTCGCTGGAGAAGTTCGAGTTCAGATACCGAGATCTCGTGAAAACGGATTTCACCTTCGTGATCAACATACACACATAAAACATTCGGCCGCTCAATAATGCTGATCTTTCCTTCATGTGCATCCTTCACCATGGTAAGGATGTCGTGATCAAAGGAAAGAAAACACGCTGAGGGATTGAGATGAATTCCCGGGCCGTCAGGAAAAAAGAACTCGCCGGCTTCAATGCTCTTCAAGGCAGCATCGAAGTAGGCGAGCTCAAATAAGTGCTGAGGGCAGTCTCCTTCCTCGGCCTTAAACTCCAGGTACTCAGGGAATGTGATGATCTTGGAAGAGATCTCATATTCTTTCGCGACTGCATTCCAGTCCATGTCTGAGAAGAGGGCAAGGCTGGGGAAAGATTCTTTAAGATTCATTATTTCTTTTTAGGAGCTTTTTCACCTTTGTGATCAGGATGATGAGCTTTGTGATCGTGATCTTTGTGATGAGTTTCATCATGCTCATGATCTTTCGCTTCAGCCTTCACGTGCTGGTGCTCTTTATCGTGGGCCGACTTCTTCTCTTCATGCTGGTCAGCGAGGGCCGGAATAGCGAGGGAAAGGATAACTAATGCAATGATCGTTTTCATAGTAAATGTCCTTATAAAGTGGCATGATTTGCGATAACTATTTGTCGGTAAATGGAGCCGCAAAATGAATGACTTCCCGATAGAAAAATACATCGACCTGGAAAACAATCCATACTTAATGGGTCGGATTACTATTCATCATGTGAAAGAAGAATTTCATGCAGAAGTTGACATAATTCATCGAGAGTCACATAAGATTTTCAAGCACGTAGACATTATTTACCGACAATATACGTCGGAAGAAGCTCTGATTGTCGGCGTTCAACGCCTTCGTCAGTTCCTGGAGAAGATCGAAGCTGAGCAGGCGAGGAATGATCGTTCAGATGACGACAGCCTTCATTAGGAGATTTATGAGTGTGTTTAAAGTTCCTGATATGACCTGTGGCCACTGTGAAAAGATCATAACCGGGGCCATTGAAAAAGCATCACCCGAAGCCCTTGTTAAAATCGATCTGGGAAAGAAATTAGTCGAAGTAAGAAATTTGGCAGACGAAACCGTCGAAAGTCTCCTGAAAGATCTTGGCTATACTCCTGAGAAAGTGAAATAATCTTTCCAGATTAACCCTCAAGGATTGAGTGTGCTGCAGTTAGAGTTTTTCCCCAGGATGGAACTGAAATCTCTGTCTGACTTCCAGAAGCTGGAAGGCGCGTCTCTTTCTTTCTCAGATAAAAAACTCCTCACAAGCTCTCCCGAATTCTATCAGACTCCGAAAGCAAACGATGTCATCCGTCGCCAGCATGCTCATATGGTAGACAAGATTCTTGGATTCCGGGTGAAGTATATTGAAGAGATGCTCATTGCCGATGCACGCGGATTTGATCCCGATGGTTCTCATGAAACATGGGGGCCAGCTATGCATAACGGAGCTCAGACATGGGTAGGTCTCGAGCTACAGACACTACAGACTCCATACTCCGAAATTTACCGTATCCTCCAGTTACTCAAACTAAAGCCCTATCAGCATGTCGTTGATCTTGGTGCGGCTTATGGACGCATGGGTGTGGTGATTAACGGTCTATTCATCAAGAATACATTCACCGGTTACGAATTTGTCCGCGCACGCGTGGATGAGGGAAACAGGGTCTACAATGATCTCGGCATGACGAAAACAAAACTCATTACGGCCGATCTTTCAGCTCCAGACTTTGAATTACCGGAAGCTGATGTGTATTTCATTTACGATTATGGCCAGGTCGAGCACATCGACCGGACGCTGAATCAGATCCGCGCAGTTTCTGAAAAGAGACCTGTGAAGATTGTTGTCCGTGGAAAATTCACCCGGAGAATTATCGCAGACAGGCATGAATGGATGGGTCTTAGTTATGAAGGGAAACTCGAAGAACTCTTTTCAATCTATGTGGCCTACAAAGGTCACTGACAAATCCAACTTTCTTCCCCGGTAAATGCTTTTTTCTCAT
>JAYVHR010000310.1:0-2136 GCA_043771075.1 Bacteriovoracaceae bacterium | reverse complement strand
ACCACTTATTTTTGTTAAGCAATTTCGAGTTCTTTTTGTGCAAGCACCTGTTCTATAATCTCGTCTTTTGTGAGTTCCGAACCGATTTGCTCAATGCGCCGTTGAAGCTGGAACGTGCGGCTTTGAGCTCGCTCCAAAAACGTATCATATTTCATCGGGATAATTGTGATTCGATCGCCGTGTGTGATTTTATCCAATCCGTCTTCAAGGGTCGCACCCAATACATAACCGACAATTTGGGTATTAGTCCGAACGTCACCGGCTTTCGTTAGTTCTTTGGCATAGTCACGCGCTTGATCCACTTCACCTTGGGTAAGTTTGAAACCGCCTCGTTTGAGTTCCACTAATAAGATTTTTTCCACACCAGAAATTTCGCCATTATCGGAGTCGTACGCTGGAGCGGCATAAGCACCAATTGAGCGACCGGGCAGCGCGACGAAGTCTGGGCGATTTTTGGGTAGGATTGCTGCGGTCCCTCCAAGAGATTTTCGGATAATTGTGGCAAGGCCACGATTAGAATGAAACTGAACGCCTTCATATTCGGGTCCAAAGATCCAAAGTCCACGTTCAAAAAGGGGTTGAATATCGTGAAGTTCGTCTGCTGCGGTTGAGTGAACCAAACCCTGCAGTTTTTCAATTAGACGAAGTCTGCTTTCAAGTTCATGCAGTACAAGAGCTGCGCTTTTGGCAGTCCAGCGGCACATGAGATCGTTCCATGTGTCTATGTCTTCCGGAGAGCATGCTTGTAGTTGCTTTAGGAGATCATATCCGGTTTTGGCGATCTCCATTTTGCTAAATATCTCGGTTGCCCTTGTTAGGTCGCGTTCGCTTATGGTAGGGCACTTCTCCTGAATTTCATCCACGAATGCTGCAACTTGCTGACGCGAAATGTGAGTCATATCTCTAAGAGCGTTCTTCGTCTGGGATAAGGCAGCACTCTTGCGTTCTTTTCTGGATTCAGATTGAAGTTCGCTAAGCGTTTTTACGATGTGATGTCGAACGGTTTGGCGGACTGTATTCACCTCATTGCTCGCATGAAAACCAGTCCAATCAGCTTTCCGATGTTTCTCCAGAATATCGGCTTCAACGACGAAGCTGTATCGCTTTGCAAGAGAGACACGGCCATCAAGAAACGCGCCCTCACCGTCGAGTTCCTCCCATGAGGGATTGCCAACCGCTCGCCCTTTTACCCACCAGCAGATGCCACGGAGGTGGGTGGTTCTATTGCCATTTTCAGAATCAAGTTGATGAATCGTTACCAATCCAATTTCAGGAATTTCCAAGTATACCGTGTGGAGAGCTTTAAGATCGAGCAGGTGAATCGGGCGATTGTTTAGAAAGATATGAAATGAAGGGATGACCGAAAACTTTGATCCAATTGATTCACGTAGGCGGTCTTCTTCGATGTGGTTTCGTGAAATGATGCTTGAGATTCGTGCTCCGTGGCCATTCTCGTTTTCTTGAATCGCAGAGGAAAACCTAAATGGGGATTGGCCACCTACGAGTCCCTTCTCAATCGTGACCCGGAATGATTTACCATCTTTTTGTGCGGCGAGTTCATAGGAGTCAGAAAAACAGAATGCTCCATGCCTTCCCTTTCCACTGCGGCCAAACACGACCCGCTTGTCGCCGGGTATTTTGTTGGGATTTGCGGCAAAGCGGCCCTGATGTGTCTGGCGAGTATAATTTAGTGTCTTCCAGCGGATGGTGAATTCTTCGAAATTCATTCCCTCCCCATTGTCCGAAATTGAGAATCTGCCGCCAATCGTATCGGGCCATTCAATCTGCACTTCGGTCGCGCCAGCATCATAGGAATTTGCGATAAGTTCAATAATGGCGACGTGTGGGTCCTTAACAATGCTTCCGGCATGATCATCGAGAAATCCCTCTCCAAAGTATAATTCCTGTTGAGTAGTTGGAAGCGACTCCGTGGTCGAAGATGTTATGATTTCCATATTCATTTTTAAATGTTTCTGCGTCGAGAATTTGATTCTGGTTTCGGCAAGATACGAAGGCGCTCCAGAAGAAGGGATGCCCGTTCGTCGTTGGGGTCTTGGGGGACGAGTTCGCCGCGGAAGGCTTTGGCGAGGGTGGCGGGGGTGAGGCGCTCGACGGTCTTTTGCGCGGTGGCGAGGC
>JAYVHR010000309.1:0-3550 GCA_043771075.1 Bacteriovoracaceae bacterium | reverse complement strand
GAACTTTCTCCTTGCATAGACCGCGAAGGATCGTACGCTTATCCCAGTGGTCACACAGCAACTGCTCACTACATGGCCGCCAAACTCATCGGCATGTTTCCTGCCCGCAAGGCCGCACTTCTGAAGCGCGCTGAAGAAGTCGCCTGGAACCGCGTTCTCGGTGGCGTTCATCACCCGAGTGATATTGAGGCCGGCAAAAAGCTGGGACTTGAGCTCGCTTCGATGAAGTAATCAGTGATCCATTTCAAGTTTATCCGCTGCGAATCCTGCCGGTATCCGCTCGACTTCTGGTTTTTCAGCGTCGCCACTTTTTTAGGTCCTGAAAGAGTGAATTGTAAAAAATGCAAACAGACGATCTTCACCGGAAGATCGGAGTGGGCGCAGAAAAGTCTCAAAGAAAAATCCATCTTCATTCTCATGTGCGCGCTTTATCTCTCCCTCGGTGGCTACGGCTTCGGTCTGAGTTTTTTCCGTATGGACGAAATCTGGGCAGGCCTCCCTGAAGTCAAAGACCCTTCTATTGAGCAATTAAAATACCACTGGTTGAGCGGCGCTTTTCTCGTCGCCATTATCCTGGGGATCAAAATTCTCAGCTCCATCAGAAGATGGAATGAAACTGGTGACGCGCCTTCGGAAGAAAATATCTGGTCGATGAGTTTTACGTTCGGCACTCAGATGAAGATGATGTTGTTTTTATTTTTCTTATATCTCGTAGCAGGTGCTTATACATGAATTTCATTTTTCTTTTTCTCATCTCCAGTGGCGCTTTCTCTTCCATCATCTTCGAAGCCGACAAACCACTTGAAACAAAAATTTATGAGTACGGTCCCTCTGAATATCTTCAGGACAAGGCCGCTATTGTGAAGATGAAGTGCGAGGTTTATCCGAAGCTCGCGATCCAGACGATGATGGATCCCGGTCTCAAGGGAACTTCTTATAAGCTCGTCGTGAGACACAAGGGAGAGAAAGCCGAAGTGGTTTGTTCCCCGAAAACTAAGCTCAGAAATTTTGACATCCATGCTGGCGAAATGCCGGGACTGGCCAATGACATTCTGGTGGTGACAGGCGAAGAACCGCTCGGGGACGTTGATTACTTAATCTTCCACGATATTAAAACCGGCGGTCAGATTCATTCTATGAATTTCGATGCCTCGGAACCTGTCTCGATCAAAAGATCCGGCAACACTCTTAGCGTGAATTATCACGCTTTCCTCGGTGGCCCGCGGGAAAACTGCAATATTGTCGCGGATAAAAACAAAGCGTGTCTCGAAAAGATTCTCGTGCGGAATCAGGTGCCGGATCCGAAAAGTTTCTCCGCACCGGATTGCTCAGTCGCCGTGAAGTTCAATCCCAAAGATGCGGGCGAAGGATCAGTGGATCTTTTTCTGGAAGCTTCGATTGCAGATGTGAGGAAGCCGAAGATTGAATTCAAAGGGAAGAAGATCGTTTGTTCTCTGGCGCCTTAAGGTTTACGCCGCCGGCGAAGCTCTGCGTAAAATCTAATTGATGTACCAGACGTAACTCAGGGCCACAGTCATCAGATTGAAATTCACTTTGCTGTCGTCCAGAATTTCAAAACTATTTGAACTGACGGTAGAAATCAAAGCAGCAAGACGAACACCGAAAGTCTCGTTTAGTTTCATCTCTCCACCGAGTTCACCGAAATATCCCCGGAAGTTTTTATGTTCGTTCTGTTCAAAGTCATCTGCCGGCCCGGCCTTACCTTTAAAGTTGCTTCTGT
Organism: Bacteriovoracaceae bacterium; assembly: GCA_043771075.1. Lineage (GTDB taxonomy): Bacteria > Bdellovibrionota > Bacteriovoracia > Bacteriovoracales > Bacteriovoracaceae > Peredibacter. The sequence continues at coordinate 1,809 of JAYVHR010000309.1, read as the reverse complement.
CGAGATTCAGGTTAAGGGCACCGAACTGAAAACCAGCTCCCGCAAAGAGACTTAAATCTTTCTGTTCAATCAATTTCATTCTGAGTCCCAGATTCATCCGGGTGAGACTGACCTTCGTCTGAACATCATCGATCTGCGTATTATTCAGATCATCAGGATCTGTGTAGTCATACTGAGTCCTGCCCGGTCCCTGGAAGTAGGTGATGGAGCTGAAGACAGTAAATTTCGGATAGCTTGCGTGTCCGTATTCAATTTCTCCACGAATCCCCGGAAGAAGTGATGCATCTACCGAAGAACTATCAATCCCTGTAGCGACTTCAGGCCCGGCACTGGCGATAAATTTCGCCTGGGCAACGAGAGGTAAGAAAAGGAGAAAAAGGTAAAATATCTTCATAGCTCATTCTACGAGTATTTTAATTCCGCAGAAAAGATCTATTTGTAAATCTCATTGAGAAGCCCCGCGAGTCTTTTCCCACCAGCTAAAAGCTGTTGATTCATCAATACGAGATTTTTTTGAAAGTAAGCGGCCTCAAGCTTGATCGGGCCATCGACGAGACCACGGAAGTCGTAAACCTGGTTTCGTGCATCCATACATTCGCGAATGATCTGACTGAAGCGAAGTGCGGCCAGATCATAAGGTTCCGGGGCGAGTGACTGAGATTGCAAATAAGTCGCATATTGGACATGGTCCATGGGAACTTTTTTAATCATCAACGTATCCCAGAGCGCATGGAGGTTTGAAGATTTCCCTTCGAACATGATCTTGATTTCATTTCCACCACGATCTTCGCCACGTCCAACGTGAAGGGGCTGATGAACATCTCCGACAAAATGAACGATGAACTTCAGAGCATTTTGCTTGTCACTTTCAACCGCCTTCGGATCTTTCAGAACTTTCACCATATCGGTAATGGCACCGACCACGTCACCCTCGTGAGAGTGCTCACTGGTTGAATAGTTGTCGCCGTCTTCGATCGTTACGTAATGCCAGGTCTTAGTGTGGTCCCACTGAGGGTTGCTTCTGATGGAATCTGCCCAGTTACTTACGTCCGGCAATGAAGCGTTCTGGAGTAGTTTGCGAACTGATGCTTTTGCATTGGGAGTCAGCTGATTTTCTGCAACTTGAGCGACAATCATGTGGCCCTGTGGTCCCCATGAGAAAGCTTTATGAGAAAGAAAGATAAGGGAGAGGCAGAAGAAAAATTTCAAAATTTCACCTTAGTATTAGATGCCTAAATTCTAAAGAAAATGTGAAATAATGGTCAAGAAAAACTAATATGTGTTTTAAGTTAAGCTAATACATGGACGCGACTGGTCATTAATTTTATCAAGTTCTTGTCAGTAAAATCTTGGTTTTTTGCGCAATAAGTTTTAAAGAAAACTAATCTTTCAACTCTGAACCAAGGAGGCGTCTCATGGACGATCACCCTGCGGCCTATTCAATGAGATTTTCCTCTTACCTAGAAACTTAGTTTTCGATTTGAGTCTATCTCAGTCGAACTGGGATCAGACCATGACTGATACAAATATTCTTGAAGACGCCTACAAAGACTGGCCTTCACTCAGCGATAAAGAAAAAGTTGATACCTTCCACTCACTCACCCGTGATGATCAGGATGATCTCTTTTTGCGTTTATCTCCCACAGAGCAACAAATCATTCTGGAAAGAGCGACTCCGGCAAAAACCAGGAACTGGCTCCGCTCCCTTGAACCAGATGATCTCGTCGATTTGATCCAGCTTTATTCAATCGAAGAGAGAAGTGCTCTTATTGATTATCTTGATCATCAAATGAAATCCGAAGTGAATGC
>JAYVHR010000308.1:0-2662 GCA_043771075.1 Bacteriovoracaceae bacterium | reverse complement strand
ATGTCGATAGTTTTAGTTTCGACTGGCAGCAATTCTGCTGAGAAACCAGCGGTTGAAAGAAGCAGAACCAGTATAAGGAACATAGCTTTCATAAGACCCCACTTTTGACTGTGCTTGGCGCAGTCAGTATAATCCTTTTACAAAGTAATCCCAAGAGGAAACCCGATGACGACCATTGCCAATCCCCCAGAGATCAAGTTTTTCAACCGGGGGGCCGGTCAGATTGAGACAGAAAAAGTTTACGGCGATAAATTTATCCGTTTTATGTATTGCTCCATCGCTGGGCAAAAGCTCGGTGGCCTCTTTACCCATAAATATTTCAGCCAGGCCTATGGGGCCCTTCAGGATCTTCCTTCGAGTCACCGCAAAGTCCGTCCCTTCATCGAAAAATTCAACATCCCTATCGACCAATATGAATCGGGCACCAGACCCTCTGATGATCCCCGCGAGTCTTACCGCACGTTCAATGAATTCTTCGTCAGAAAATTCCGCATGGGCCAGCGGAACTTTGTTTCCGAACCTACTCGCATGCCCGCCTTCGCTGAAGCAAGATACGTAGGATTCGATGCCATTGAAGAAAGTAAAACGTATCCGGTGAAAGGAAATTATCTCCTCGCTAAAAATCTTGTGGGTAACGAACAGATCGGAAAAATTTTTGAAGGTGGTCCACTTCTTATCGCGCGCCTTTGTCCCGTGGATTACCACCGCTATCATTATCCTGATAACGGGAAGGTGATGGATCATTTCCGCGTTCCGGGTGTATATGACTCTGTTAATCCACTTGCGCTGAAATACAAAAACCAGATCTTTATCGAAAACGAGCGCTACACTTCCATTCTTCAGACTGAAAATTTCGGAAGACTGGCCTACATTGAAGTCGGTGCTATTTGTGTCGGGAAGATCGTGCAATCTCATCGCTGGAATAAACCATTCATGAGAGGCGAGGAGAAGGGTTACTTTCTATTCGGTGGTTCTACCGTCATTGTTCTCGGGGAGAAAGGTGCCTGGAAGCCTTCTGCCGACGTATTGAAGAATACGGCTTCAGGAATGGAGACGTATCTGAAACTCGGGGATGAGGTCGCTGTTAAAGCCTGATTTTCGCCATGACCGGATAGTGATCCGTTGGATACTTCCCATCCCGAGAAGTCTTATCCATTTCTGATTGGATAACTTTTATTTTCTTATCGACAAGAATCCAGTCAATGCGATTTCCATTTGGGACTTCACCCTGAAAAGCGTGATGCGAACTCTCTTCTTTCTGGTGGAAGAGCCTCCATGTATCCTGCAGACCAAATTCTTTTTCGAGATGCTGTCTCACCTGACCATCCGGGCCTTCATTAAAATCTCCCATAATGATCAGGGTATCTTTCTGATTCCAGAATTTTTTTAGTTCTGTCGCCAACACCTGGATTTGCCCAAGCCTAGTCTCTTCCTTAATGTGATCCAGATGCGTATTCACCAGCCAGAGGTCATTCTGCGAATTCACCGGCTGGATTTTCATCCATGTCATGAGTCTGGGAAAGGCGCTGTCAAAGGATCGGCTGCCTGCCACTCCCGGCGTTTCTGACAGCCAGATATCTTCACTCTTCATTTTTTCAAAACAATTTTTTTTCACGAAGAATGTCGGATACATTCTCTCTCCGATCCATGAGCGATGATCGTCAACCAGTTCGTAATCCGGAAGAAGGGAATTGAGATCCTGCAACTGATGGAAGCGACCTTCCTGAGTGGCAATAATGTCGGGTGAATGAGAAAGGAGGATATCGCGTAAAAAAAGTCGCCGATGTGACCAGTCATTGGCCCCATCGGCAGGATTATCAAATCGAATATTACAAGTGACGAGAGTCAGGTCCATGGAACTAGTTTAAGCTTAATCCTCCAGCTTCTCAACGTAGGTATCAACTCTCAGGGTGAAATGACCCTCGTCGTTAGTTTCTACCCCCGCTGAGGTACGCCTTGGAACGTCATCACATTCCCACTGATACATTCCGGTTGTAGAGAATGTTGAGGCAGGACGGTTGGGCATTGTGATCTGGAAGTTTTGATCCTGGGTATCTAAATTTATTTCAAGATATGGACCCAAAAAATCGAATGCTTCATAAGCAGAGCTTTCTAGTTCCGATGCAGTGAACGCTTTGTTTTCTGTCCGAACCTGAAGGGTATTTAAAATTTCTTCACTGGATAAAACCGATACCCCCTGAGAATTGGTGTTTCTGATCCAGCGAAGGCAAGGAGAAGATCCTTCACGGCCTCCTCCGGTACTATATCTTTGAGTGCTTTCTACAAAATTAAAAATTTCTTTAGATCCTCTGATTTTCAGGAATAATCTCGAACCGGGAGCTTTTGTTACATTAATGGTTTTAACCGTTTTCCCATTAATCCGTTTCACTTCCTGAATGCTGAAGTCAAAATTATTTTCCATCTGCTCTGAAATATCTTTTTCAGATGCTTTGATTACGACTTTGTCTTTTTCTCCTAAGTTTCTGACCCACCAGTCTGTGTTTTTATCAGTCCAGCCGAGCCCTCGTTTATCCTCTATAATTCTTGCTTGGGGAATTTTCTTTAACTCGAGAAAGCGATAAAAGGGAAGTTCATGAGAAACATAGTAAACATTAGTTGATTTCCCATCATTGAAGAAAACCCGATAAGTTTTTTGACGTAC
>JAYVHR010000307.1:0-2568 GCA_043771075.1 Bacteriovoracaceae bacterium | reverse complement strand
ATACGTATAAACCTCAACTTAGAGGCGAGCAAGGGCGGCCACATAAGCCGCGCTACAACTCAAGACCAGCCTAAGAAGCCGGTATATTTGTCTTAAGGTGTGGGCCTTATACTCTGAGGTTATGATACCTTTCCAAGCAATGAAAAAGATCCCCGCTCAGACTTCTAAAAAAAGCTCAAAAGAAGATTCACAAGTCTGTTTTTTTCCTGTCGTTGGCATAGGTGCATCTGCTGGTGGACTGGATGCATTCACTCAGATCCTCAAAGCAATACCTTCTGATACTGGCATGGCGTTTGTATTGATCCAGCACCTGGCACCAACGCACGTTAGTTTGCTGAGTGAAGCTCTGGCGAAAGTAACTTCCATGCCCGTTCGCGATATTCAAAGTGGGATGAAGGTCGAAGCGAATCACGTCTATGTCATTCCACCCAGCTTTGATGTCAATATCCAACACGGTGTGCTTCAGCTTTTGGCGAGAGACAAAACTCCTGGTGAGCCCCATCTGCCGATCGACACTTTCTTCCGTGCCCTGGCGGCAAACTGCGAAAGCAGAGCGATTGGAGTGATTCTTTCAGGCACGGCGGCCGATGGAACGGATGGACTGAGGTCGATTAAAACAGCTGGTGGACTTACTTTTGCCCAGGATCCCCTCACCGCTAAATTTAGTGGCATGCCAGAGAGTGCCGTCAGTGCAGAGGTGGTCGATTTTTGTTTGCCCATTCCCAAACTGGCCGAAGAACTCATAAGAGTTGCGAAGAATCATTTTTTTTCAGGTGAGAAGGCAGAACCTTTTGCACGATCAGAAGACCAACAGGATTTTCAAAAGATTCTGAATGTCCTGAAAATCGATCTGAATGTTGATTTTAGTGAGTACAAGCCTGCAACTATCAAGAGAAGGTTGGCAAGACGGTTAGCACTCCTCAATGTCGAGACTCTTAGTCAGTACCTGAAGATTCTTCAAAAAGATCCAGTTGAGGCCCGTGCCTTACATGACGATGTCCTGATTCACGTCACTTCTTTTTTCCGGGATCCGGAAGCATTTAAAAAATTAAAAAAAGATATCTTCCCGCAGATTGTGAAACTGAAACAGCCTAAGGCCCCAATCAGGATGTGGGTCACAGGTTGCTCGACCGGAGAAGAGGTCTATTCACTGGCGATTGCCTACCTGGAATTTTCCGGGGATGTTGAAGGCCATCGTCCCGTTCAGATTTTTGGCTCCGACATCAGCGAGCGAATGATTGAGAAGGCCCGGGCAGGATTTTATCCGGATCACTTGATGAGTGGATTGAGTCCGGATCAGCTCAGTCGATTTTTTGTCAAAGTTGAGGGTGGATACCGGATTGTGAAGTTCGTTCGTGATCTCTGTGTTTTTGTCCGCCATGATCTTGCCCGCGACCCTCCTTTTTCCCGGCTGGATTTAATCACCTGCCGGAACGTCCTTATTTATTTTGATCAAGCTCTTCAAAAAAGAATTCTTTCCATCTTTCACTACTGCCTGAATCGCCCGGGATTTCTTCTTCTGGGTCGCACTGAAAATGTTTCCAGCCACCAGCCGCTTTTTTCAGCGGAAGATAAGATCAACAAGATTTTTATCAGAACGGCCGTTACGAGCCGTCTCCTCTTCCCTATGCTGAAGCATAACGAAGCCGCTGAAAGACGTCCGGTGAAAGACCATGCAGTGGAAGCTAAACCCAGCTTCGATTTATCAAAGACTATCGACAATATTCTCTCTGACTACGCACCCTGCGGAGTCCTGATCAACGAACACATGGAAGTACTCCAGTTCCGTGGAAAAACGAGTCTGTATCTGGAGCAACCTTCCGGACTGCCGGAGACAAATTTACTTAAGATTGTGCGCCCTGGACTTTTTGTAGAGCTAAAGATGGCGCTGACCAAGGCCAAAAAAGAAATGACCCTTGTCCGCAAAGATGGATTGAAGGTCAGACAGAATGGATACCTCCATTCCTGTAATCTCATCGTTCGCCCGGTTCAGGGACCTGCCTTTTCAAAAGATCGTCTCTTTTTAATTTTATTCGAAGAAGTAAAAGTTCTGGCAGTAGCTAAAAAGGGAAAGAGCTCTAAAAAGCTATCGAAAAAAGAAATTCAAGTCGAAGAGCGCCATTCAAAACAACTTGAACAAGAACTGGCCATCACCAAAGAATACCTGCAGTCCTTAATTCACGAGCATCAGCAAACAAACGAGGCCCTCGCCACTGCCAATGAAGAGCTGGTCTCGGGCAATGAAGAATTACAAAGCCTGAACGAGGAAATGGAGACGGCCAAGGAAGAGCTCCAGTCTACCAATGAAGAGCTGACGACCATTAACGATGAACTTCAGAATAGCAGTCGAGAGGTAGGTCAAGTTAACAATGACCTTATCAACTTACTCAATAGCGTAGAAATTCCTATCGTGATTCTGGATGTTCATCGTCGCATCCGACGTTTCACTCCTCATGCCCGAAGCATCATGAACCTCTTACCAACTGATATAGGGCGCTCTATTGATGACATTAAACCAAAGATAAAAATTGAAAACCTGGACCAGCTGATCGCAGAAGTGATCGACAC
>JAYVHR010000306.1:0-2660 GCA_043771075.1 Bacteriovoracaceae bacterium | reverse complement strand
CAGTTTAAACTTTTCGCAAGATGCTTTAGTGATGAAGACGGACTTCATTCATGACGACACCAGTTTCCATTACCATCCTGGCCATTTCTTCCAGATGCTGACGTGCCCTTTCGCTTTCCACCATGCCGTAAAAAAAGACATTCTGCTGATCAACTGAGACTCTCACCTGAGAATAGTTCTGCCCGGAATTGCGCAGTAATTCATCGAGAGTTTCCTCAAGTTCTTTATCTGTATAACTCTTTTCAAAATTGTTTTCTTCGAGCATATCCCTCACCTCCGATAATCAGAGTGTGAGGGAGAATTGATTTATTGGAAAGACCTGGAGAGCTGACAATGAGTCTTCACGCGGAACTCTTCTACTTCATCCATCCGGACAATCTTTACGCCCTTGGTTTCAGCGTAATTCAGAAAAAGATCAACTGATCCGGGGGTAACACCATGAATATCGTGATTGAGAATGACTCCACCCGCCGGGGGATTATTGATCATATAGGTTTGCTTTCCGAACGTGCCGTCAGGCTTCCTGAGGAAATCAATCGCTTTTCCTCCCTCATTGTGAGCAATCATATTCTGGGCTATTTCCCCACTCGTCATGCCCGCCAGCCAGTCAACAGTGTCAACATCCCAGAAGGCAAACTGAATACAGTTGTCCCCGAATAGTTCCCGTGAAATCGCCTGAAGAGAATTCATGTGATGGTAATCTGTGCGCCCGCCGTAAGCTCCATATGGATAACGATAATAGATTGTCGTAAAATCATAACCCGCGCGCTGATAGAAACCATCAATGGCACGAATCGAATCGTTCATCTGTTTTTTCCACTCGACTTCAGTGAGTGTGTTGGAATTTTCATGGGCCGGACCATGAGAAGCGACGAGATGGCCTTCATCGAGCATGCGCTTGATGAGGGGAAATGTTGCTTCGGTCACTTTTGTTGTGAGTACAAAGAAGACAGCTTTTACATCATGCTTTTTTAGAACATCGAGAACCTTCGGCGTATTCACAGCATCCGGTCCGTCATCAAACGTCAGCGCGAAAGTGTTCGTGCCGTAAATTGATTTCGTGAGATACGGTCTCATGCCGGTATCCCGGGAGGTGTAAGTGCGGTTTTCCGGATACTGGAGAATCTCTGAAATTCCGGCGAAAGACGGAAGGGCAAAGAAGGCAGCTAAAAACAATAATTTCATGGGTGATCCTTATGCCCGGAATCTACCGCAAAAACTATCGTCGTCCAAGGGTTGGGCACTGACTTCTTAATGGTCGATAGTCGCTCTGGATTTCAAAGAGTTAACCCGTTAAAACTGGCCTCCGTATTGCTCCTGAAAGGGTATCAGGAGATATACATGGTGAAGATGTGGGCAATTGCTCTGGCCCTTATAAGCTTACCCGGTTGGGCCTCCTACCGGAATTTGGCCAGCATTCCCAAAAAGATCCGGGTGGAACACGCCCGCGAACTCATGGGAAAACACTATGAAAAAAGTGTCGTAAAAAAAGGCGAAAGCCGCTCCCACCTTCAGGAAAAAATCATGAATACGGTGGAAGCAAAACTTCCCCGTGGCTATAAGGCACTTTCCTGGGCCGTGACCCAGACCATTCTCAAGGAATCGAAACGCCATAATTTTGATCCATACTTCGTGATGGCCGTGATCTCCGGTGAATCAAGCTTTAATCCACGGGCCATGGGCCCGGTGGGAGAAATCGGTCTCATGCAGATCAGAAGTTCAACCGGCGAATGGATGGCGAAAATTATCGGTCTCGAATGGAAAGGTGAGCGGACATTGAGGAACCCCGTGGATAACATTATCCTCGGCACGGCCTATCTCGCCTGGCTCAGGCAGAAGTTTGAAAAGAACGGACAGCTCTACATCGCCGCCTACAATATGGGTGCTAGATCAGTGCAGAATGCTGTCGGAAGAAATATCCGGCCGAAGGATTATCCGAAACATGTCATGAAACGCTATCTCGCTTTTTACCAGGAACTATAGTCTCATTCACACGATCTTAAGCTCCGTCATGATGGAAAGGACTTCGAGAACAATCCGGTCCAGATCTGCGGACTTCAAATTTTCCTGAGCGAGTAGATTGTCATAATCAGCCGTGAGATCAAGCTCCAGAAGAATAACTTCCAGCCTTGTTGCTACACAATTGAATTCATCTTTCTCGCGATACTGAGCGCAGACATAATTCCGGACCCGCCCCTGGCTCCCTTCCTTCACCAGAAAAAGATCAAGATCCTTCAGTTCCCCTTTTCTTGTCATACTTCTGAAGTCATTTTCTTTCTCTGGGGAAAGAATGGAATCAACTCTTCCCGCTTCTTCGAAGTTTCCGAATACCTGGGTCTTTTCGTAATCGCGGATGAGATTCACAAATCCCAGCTTGAGAGTTTTTTCATCACGCGCAACCTGACGGAAATTTTTATCTCTTCCCATGAATTCGATGGAAGGTATTCCCAGACGTGGAATACCCGGGAGGTACCCCTGAGCAATAGGCGTCTGGCCGGGATTTGCAGATAGTGTCTGAAGAAACCTGTAAGCGCGAAGGAGTTTATATTTTTCAGGGACAGTCATCCTGCTCAGAATTTCTTTTCCCGGATCCATATGGGCCGGTTCTTCATGAGCACAACCAATCAGGAGTAAAAAAAGGAAAAGGTACTTCACCATTT
>JAYVHR010000305.1:0-2439 GCA_043771075.1 Bacteriovoracaceae bacterium | reverse complement strand
CCTTGTTGTTGTGTACAAGTTAAGAGCGAAATTTTAGACTATTCCCACATGTATCAATTACGCCCTTACCAGCAGGAAGCAGTCGCAAACACTGTTGATTATTTCAGGCAACGCCGCGAGCCGGCGCTGATTGTCCTGCCGACCGGTGCGGGAAAAAGTCTCGTGATCGCAGAGCTCGCTAAAATCGCCAAGGGAAGGGTTCTGGTCCTCGCTCATGTGAAAGAGCTGGTTGAACAGAATCACTCCAAGTACACGAGCTACGGTCTTGAGGCCGGGATTTTTTCCGCGAGCCTCGGGAAAAAAGATTTTGATCAGAAGGCGATCTTCGGAAGTGTTCAGTCAGTGGCACGTGCTCCGGATGAATTTTTCCGCGACTTCTCGCTTCTCGTAATTGATGAGTGCCACCGGGTCGCTGATGAAGGTGCGACTCAGTATCAGGAAGTGATCCAGAAACTCCGCGCGCGGAATCCGAATCTCTGCATCCTGGGTCTCACTGCCACTCCATACCGGATGGGCATGGGCTGGATCTATGAGTACTCGCACGTCGGAGAAATGAAATCCGATCAGCCGCGGTTTTTCCGTCAGTGCGTCTTTGAACTTCCGCTTTCCTACATGATTAAGAACAAATTCCTCACCCAGCCGGTGAAGGTCGATATTCCGGTGACCTGTTATGATTTCTCCGAGCTCACGGAAAAAAATCGCATGTACACTCACGCGGAAGTCGAAGAACTCCTGAAGAACCAGAAGCGCCTCACTCCCCTCATCGTGAATAACATTGTCGATATCACCCAGAGATTCAATCGCCAGGGAGTCATGATCTTCAGTGCGAGTGTGAAGCACGCTGAAGAAATTCTCTCCTATCTCCCCGAAGGCGAAGGCCGTCTGGTGGTTGGTGACACCGAAATCAGCAGCCGGGATACGATTGTCGAAGATTTCAAGAATAAGAAATTCAAATATCTTGTGAATGTCTCCGTTCTCACGACGGGATTTGATGCCCCTCACGTGGATGTGGTGGCAATTCTCAGGCCGACAGAATCCAACAGTCTCTATCAGCAGATTGTGGGCCGGGGCCTACGACTGGATAAAGGGAAAACAGATTGCTTCATTCTTGATTATGCAGGAATGGGACATGATATTTATTCTCCCGAAATTGCCGACAAGAAACCGACGAAAGAATCAGTGCCGGTGAATGTGGCCTGTCCGGAATGCAGCTTTGAGAATACCTTCTGGGGCATCATCGACTTTGAAGGGGACGTGCTTGAGCATTACGGGAGAAAGTGCCGGATGCCCGAATGCGGATACCGTTTCCGCTCGAAACTCTGCCATGTTTGTGCGACGGAAAATGATCTGACGGCCAAAGCATGCCTCAAATGCCACGCGGTCTTAGTGGATGCTGACGCCAAATTAAAACAGGCGAAGCTCTCGAAGAATTCCCATGTTCTCACTCCGGATAAGATTACTTTTGAAGAACGACTGGATAAAAACTCCCAGCCTTATCTGGAAGTCCGGTACTACGATACTGACGCCAAGTATCTTTCCGAGGCGCATTTCTTCAGCAGTACGATGTCGATGAAAAAATTCCAGATTAACTTCCTTCGCTCGCACTTAAAGCGCCCGGAGCTGAGCGACGGCATCCAGAGTCCTCAGGACGTAATTAAGTATCAGAAGCTTTTGCGACTACCCTCTTTTGTCATTGCACGGAAGCAGGAAAAATTCTGGAAGATCACCGAAAAAGTTTTCGCGGAAGAACTCTAAACTGCCCCACTATATTGGTGTTAATCCTTTTCGATATAGTCGTTCATTATGGAAATACTGATAAATCTCTAAATGATTTTTTAACTTACGCGGATCCTTTGTCGTGCACCAAGTTTTTCGAATCAATCGATTCACATTCGCACGTAAAAGCGCACATGTGTGGTTAACAATGAAGAGTGGATCAAACTGAACTTTTTTGAGTTCGCCCTGACCCGCAACACAGCCTCTTTCACTTTTGAACGTTGTGTGGCGAGATTTAGGCAAATATGCTGATACAAAACCAGGATACCGCTGGTGTTCATCGGACTTGATAGATACTTCTGATACTACAATCGGCGCAATTGTCTGGAAAAGTTTAGTGAGTCCTTCATAATGATCGTCTTTTCGCTCGCCATATTTTTTCCGGGCAAGACTTGCAAGTGGCCCGAAGGCAGGGATACTCGAGACCTCCAAGCCGAGAATCGTCCTGCGATCCTCATCCACTGCGATTGATACTGACAGAGGTTTCAGCTTTGAATTCTCTTTTGTTATTAAATCATCAATCTGAATATTGAAAATCTTACCTTTTAATTTATCCAAATGACGTTCATTCCAATTGCGGCAACGTTTTGCCAAAAAAGGAAGTTTTCTCTCAATCGTTTTTCGATTTACACCAAGGAGTTGTGCTGATCGCCTCATCGAAAC
>JAYVHR010000304.1:0-2416 GCA_043771075.1 Bacteriovoracaceae bacterium | reverse complement strand
ATGCAGAAGCTTCTTCCGATGAACCCGCATGAGGTTTCAGAATTCTTCCTGCGTGAAACCACTCCGGTCAGAGATGAGAGACAAAAGAATCTCGCGACCAGAAAATATGTCCTCGCCGGTGTGAATGATTTTCCGGACACCAAGGACCAGTTAAAACTTAACTCACTTCCCAAAGCGCGGTTTTTCCGCACCGGTAAAGCCTTTGAAAATCTCCGTCTCCGGATGGAAAACTCAGCGACTAAACCCGATGTGTATCTCGCCATTTTGGGCGATTATGCGGCCCTGAATGCCAGAATCAATTTCGTGAAGAACTATTTTGAACTTCTCGGTCTCAATGTCACTGATCCCGGCAAAGCTTCTTCATCGAAAGAAGAATTACAAAAAGACCTGAGTGCGAGGAAAGAAAAATTTCTGGTACTGATAAGTTCGGATGAACAGTATGCGGCCCTGGTTGATCTCTCCACTTCGGCCGCGGAAAAATATCTGGCCGGAAAAATTGAAGTCACTGGCTTCACCAATCTCTTTGCGGGACAGAATGTTTTTGATGTTCTCTCCGGAATTGTGAACCGCTGGGGGACAAAATGAACCGTCCTGATTTTGGATCAATTCCATGGAAGGCACCTGTCACAAATGCTGAGACCGGAGATATCGCTCTCATGGCACCTGAGGGAATTCCCCTCCGGAAGGCCTATACACAAAAAGATTTAAAGTTCACCGCCCTCGTCAATACTCTTCCCGGTTCTGCTCCCTTCATCCGGGGCCCCTATGCTTCCATGTATACTGTTAGACCCTGGACCATCAGACAGTACGCGGGATTCTCTACGGCCGAAGAGTCGAATCGTTTTTACCGCGATAATCTCACCAAGGGTCAGAAGGGATTATCGATCGCTTTTGATCTGGCCACTCACCGTGGTTATGATTCCGATCATCCGCGGGTGAAAGGTGACGTCGGCATGGCCGGAGTGGCGATTGATTCCATTCTCGACATGAGAATTCTTTTCAATGGAATTCCACTCGATCAGATGTCCGTGTCGATGACGATGAACGGGGCCGTGATTCCGATTCTGGCACTCTTTATCGTGGCGGGAGAAGAGCAGGGAGTAAAACCGGAAGCTCTCACTGGTACTATTCAGAACGACATCCTGAAAGAATTCATGGTGAGAAATACCTACATCTATCCACCGAAGCCATCGATGAGGCTCATCGCGGATATTTTCTCGTACACTTCTAAGCACATGCCGAAGTTCAATTCGATTTCCATTTCCGGCTATCACATGCAGGAAGCGGGAGCGACCGCCGATCTCGAGCTGGCCTACACTCTGGCCGATGGACTCGAGTATCTCCGGACCGGAGTGAAAGCGGGCCTTGACGTGGATCACTTTGCGCCGAGGCTGTCGTTTTTCTGGGCGATCGGTATGAATTACTTCATGGAAGTGGCGAAGATGAGAGCCGGAAGGCTTCTCTGGTCTAAAATCGTTTCAGACTTCAAACCGAAAAATAATAAGTCACTTGCTCTTCGCACTCACTCACAGACTTCTGGCTGGTCACTGACGGCCCAGGATGTTTTTAACAACGTCACCAGAACCTGCATCGAGGCACTCGCCGCGACTCACGGTCATACGCAGAGTCTTCATACGAATTCTCTGGATGAGGCACTGGCACTTCCCAGTGAATTTTCAGCGCGTATTGCCCGGAACACTCAGCTTTTTATTCAGAATGAAACGGATACCTGTGATGTCATTGATCCGTGGGGTGGTTCTTATTTTGTGGAGACCCTCACACAGGAACTGGCATTAAAGGCCTGGGCGCACATTGAAGAAGTAGAATCCCTGGGCGGCATGAGTGCCGCTATCGCCAAGGGAATTCCGAAAATGCGTATTGAAGAGGCTGCGGCCCGCACACAGGGAAGAATTGATTCCGGTGTCCAGCCGATAATCGGCGTGAACACTTACCGGAGATTGAAAGACGACATGCCGAATATTCTTCAAGTTGAAAACTCAGAAGTTCGGGAAGCCCAGATCAGAAGGCTTGCTGAACTCCGGAAATCACGTGACGAAAAAGTGGTTCAGGAAAAACTAATTGCCATGACGAAGGCTTGTGAGTCCGGCGAAGGAAATCTCCTGGCACTGGCTGTCGATGCGGCACGGGCCAAGGCGACGGTCGGAGAAATGAGTCTCGCGATGGAAAAAGTTTTCGGACGCCATCAGGCGGAGATTCATACGATACAGGGTGTTTACCTGAAAGAAGTCAAAGAGGGGAAATACGACGTGAAAGAAATTCAGTCTCTCATGGAAAAATTCCAGAAGAACGAAGGCCGTCGGCCCCGGATTCTCATCGCCAAGATGGGACAGGATGGCCACGACCGCGGGCAGAAAGTAATTTCCACTGCGTTTGCTGATCTCGGTTTTGACGTGGA
>JAYVHR010000303.1:0-3256 GCA_043771075.1 Bacteriovoracaceae bacterium | reverse complement strand
CGTGTAATGATTAAAAATAAATTGTCGATTTTGTCCGAGACTCAGGGACACGAGTTCCATAAGCCTGTGCGCGAGGGCGGTGAGCTCAGTGACATAGCTTTCAACTGTTTCATTGAAGCCGGGAAGTTCAGGATAGAGGTTTTTTCCGTGAAGTGGCCAGCCAGCTTTCACACGAGGATCACTCTCGGGCAGTTGTTCTCCCAGATAGAGACCTTCCTTGAGATCCGGTTTCCCGGATGTAAGTTCTTCACCTAGGGCAAAAAAACCACGCCAGGCTTGACCACCCAGTTTCATATGAATTCTGTTCTTGATGATCAGAGGTAATTCGAAAAACTCCCGGCTGAGAGTATCCAGCTGTGATTGAAGATCCCGGGAAATGCCGTGATTCATTATGCAGAAGAATCCATGGTCCTGACAGGCATCGGCGATCATGGCCGCTGTCTCTCCATCGGATTTTTGTAAATCAATAAGTGGAATCATATGTGTTTGGGAGATCCTGAGAAATTAAACAACTTCCTAATTGGTTCTACACTCCTATGGATTTTATCCAATTCAGTGAAGCGAGTCGAGAATTGATCCTGATCGGTTGTGTAGAACCCCCCGGAGCGGTGCCTCTTTTGTGGGGGGGCCGGGAAACGAATTAATCAACTTTATTTTTCATCTTAACCGCAGCATCAACAGTCGCGTCTTTAGCTTCGATAATGCGATTCCCTGCCTTGCGGGCCGCACATTCTGTATCACTGGCGGCACAAAAAATTTCCTCAGCACGATGAGCGCCCTTCTTGATACCGCGTTTGACATTATTGGAACTCGCTCCTGCTTTTTCTGTAATCGTTTCATCAGAATGAACGATAGGAATTCCTGCAAGCAGAAGAAAGCTGAAAGACATGGCGATAGCAGGTAAATTTTTAAAATTGATCATTTTTTATCCTTAGTTATATTTTCAAAAAATTCTTTTACATTTTTTAGGGATTCATCTTTGGTCTTTCCGTATCGCTCCTGGATGAGACCCGAGAGTATATCCAGCTTACCTTCGGCTTTGAGAAGTTCATCGTCAGTGAGTTCCCCCCATTTTTCTTTGAACTGACCTTTGAATTGCATCCAGTTTCCTTCGATCAAGTCTGCACACATAATAAACTCCTGTTGAATTGAGTCTAATGACTTACTCGCGAGGTCTCATGAAGGGGATGCGTAGAGTATGTGTTGAAATCGACACAAAACGAGGGGCAGGTCTGTTTGTGGATAAAACGAGATTTACTTCTGTGATCACAATCATTGCAGATGCTGACTTCAATCATGCTTTCTAGACACTGTGTCCTCTAAGATGAGGCAACAAGGGATCAATATGAAAATTTTATTTGCAGTTATTACATTATCACTACTCGCTACGGGGTGTGCGAGTCACAGTACTATGAGGGGTAGTGTCGCAATGAAAATAAGTGATTCTGAGGCACATGTCTGTCTCGGTGAGGGTGAGGTAAAGGCAGGCGATAAAGTCACTGCCTTTTACAATGATTGTCAAAACCGGGAGGCCGGGGGATCAGATAAGGCTGGAGCATACGGTATTCCTTGCGTGAAAACCAAGCTTGGTTCTGGAATTGTGACGAAGGTTCTTAATAGTCATTACTCAGTAGTTGAGTTTGATAAGGGAGTTAAGTTCACAGAAGGAACCTTCGTAGAAAAAAGGTAATTACTATTTTTTTAAATATCCAAGCGTCGCAAAAATGAGGACGCAATCCAGATAATTGGCGGGAGTAGAAGTAAAAATTTAAAGTCAGAATTAATAGCAAAATTAATTCCGCTCATGAGGATGACAGTTAACAAACCTGTGACCGTAATTGCAAAGGTCGTTCCTCTTAAGCGCAGAGGAATAACCATTAAGGCAAGAAAAACGATAATGACACCTGTTCCTGTCATAAATCCACCCATGACCATGAAAACCTTATTCAACCAATTTTCTATTCCCGGAACAGCATTTAGAATTTGAGTCGTAGTGGTACCCATATAACGAGCATCTTCTGGTAAGAGAGACGGCCGGATAAACATAAAGTAGAGCCCAAGGCCAATGAGCCAAAGTCCACAAAGAGCTAGAAAATACTGGGAAACCTTTGCCTTAGAAATTATATTGAGCTCCAACACCAGCACTGCGCTCAGTAAACATAAGCCCTGCGGACCATGCCCATTGATTTTGATACATGAGGGAAATTTCAAATTCCGAGGACTGCTTTTGACGGAATGTGAATTCTGCGTCGGTGTAAATATTCCTGGCCCATTGAAATCTCTTCTCAAGGTCTAATCTCATGCGCCCTTTGTGATCCATGAGCGTATGAGACTCAATGAGAAAAGGAAGAATGTAATTTATTCCGGCGACAGCAGCGCCTTCTCTTTTCACCAGAGTTCCCCCGGCGATAAGTGCAGTGTACTTATTTAGCCAACGCTTATAGAAAGCGTCTGCTTCACCCTGCCAACCAAAATCATTTCTTAGCTCTGTCCGTAGTTCGAATTCATTCCAGGTATTCATGATGTTGAACTGGGCCTGAGCATGATTGGTGGAGCTCTCGAGCATGCCCCGGTAGAAAGGATGATCATGTAAATGGTGATCGAATTTCTGCATTTCTTTAGTTTCTTTATTCGGAGTGAAACTTGAATATTTCACCACTCGCGCCATGCCATTTTTCAGATGATAAAGATTGTGACAGTGGAGCATCCATTCTCCAGGCTCATTGGTGTAAAACTCAATGACCTTTGTCGTATGGGGGGCGACATCTACGGTGTGCTTCAAGGGAGAATTCTCTCCGTGCTTATTTATGACCCGGAAGAAATGTCCGTGAAGGTGCATCGGGTGATGCATCATTGAGTTGTTCACAAAAGTAAAACGAACAACTTCATTCTCTTTTATATTAATATTTCTGTCCTGATGAATCGCCTTTCCATTTATCAACCAGATGTAACGGTTCATGTCACCATCAAGAATGAGTTTCACATCATGTCTGGGTAGAGAGTCTTTGAATGATGTAGGAGTTTTGGCCTGTAAATCATCGACGGTAAGAGTTTCCTTTGTTTCCATGGAATGGTCCATAGAACCCATATCCATCTTCGAATGATCCATGGAACCCATGTCCATCTTTGAATGATCCATGGAACCCATGTCCATTGCTGGAGTCATAAATGATCCGGTATATTTGATGGTGTCCCAGAATCCTCCCATGTACATCTTTGAGTACAAATCTGGCATGGGCTTCACGGGTGCAGGAAT
>JAYVHR010000302.1:0-9407 GCA_043771075.1 Bacteriovoracaceae bacterium | reverse complement strand
CGGAGTTCTTCCGATCGGCGATTGATCGAGTTCAATGAGTGAAAGAATCTGATCAACACCTGAAATGGAGTGATAATTGGCCTGAGACCCACGCCGTCCGCGAGTGAGATAATTCTTAATCGCAGGAACGAGGATCTTGTGAATGAGAGTGGATTTACCGGAACCGGATACACCGGTGATACATGTCAGTCCCCCAAGCGGAATACTGACCGTGACATCTTTCAGATTATGTTCTTTGGCTTTATTCAGAGTGATCTTTTTCGTAAGAGTCTTGCGAACCTTCGGAACCTCGATCTTGAGTTCACCGGAGAGATATTTCCCGGTGATGGATTTCTTGTCCTTCATCACCTCTGCAGGAGTTCCGGCGGAAACAACTTCCCCACCATGAAGGCCTGCGTGCGGACCCATATCAATTAAATAATCAGCCGCCATCATCGTATCTTCATCATGTTCAACTACGAGAACGGTGTTTCCAATATTTCTGAGTTCAATTAGCGTCTGGATAAGCTTTTCGTTATCACGCTGGTGCAGACCAATGCTCGGTTCATCCAGAACGTAAAGAACGCCGGAAAGTGCGGAGCCAATCTGGGTTGCGAGACGGATACGTTGCGACTCACCACCCGAGAGTGACATCGCATCCCTGTTAAGAGTCAGATAATTTAAACCCACATTCAGGAGAAAGCGAACGCGATCACGGATCTCTTTCAAAACTTTGTTGGCGATGATGGCCTGATTGCCAGTGAATTTTAAATGTTCAAAAAAAACAGCCGCATCTGAAATTGAAAGATCACAAACATCCATGATGGACTGGCCGTCAATTGTGGCAGCAAGTGCAAATGGATTGAGCTTCTTTCCCTTGCAGCCCGGACACTTCTTGATGATCATGTATTCTTCAAGGTCGGCTCGGGTCTTTTCAGATTCAGACTCGTTATACTTTTTCTCAAGCCAGCTTACGATGCCGGGAAACTCTTTCTTGAAGTTCCATGAGGAATTCTCAGATTCAAACTTATAGGTGTAAACTTTGTCGTTACCATTGTAGAGAACGCCGCGGAATTTTTCCGGCAGTTTTGAAAACGCTTTTTCAATGTCCACTTTCTCCGCAAGGGCGACAGAACGCACCATCTGTAAAAGAAAAGAGTTCTTCTTCAGTATGGGAATGGCACCTTCTTCAAGTGACATTGATTCATCAAAAAGCAGGCTGTCGACATCAAACGTTTTTGAAAGTCCAAGGCCGTTACAAACCTGACAAGCCCCCATGGGCGAGTTGAATGAGAAGAGTCTGGGTTCAAGATCCGGATAACTTTTCCCTGATTTAAAGGAATAGTTTTTCTCAGAATAAAAATGTTCTTTCTCATCAGCGAGGACCACAAGATATCCGTCGGAAAGCTTAAGTGCGTGCTCCACAGACTCTGTAAGTCGCGACTGAGCACCCTCTTTCATCACGAGGCGATCAATCACAATATCAATGTTGTTGAAGCGCCCCTTGTTGATGGAAACCTTATCATCCAGGTTTATGATATCTCCATTCACACGGATTCTTGAAAATCCCATTGAGACATACTTCGCGAGTTCTTCTTTATGCTCGCCTTTTTTATTGCGGATGACAGGAGAGAGAAGCTGAAGTTTTGAACCGTCTTTAAAACGGAGAATCTGATCCACGATTTGTTGTGGAGATTGCTTGGCAACTTTCTCACCAGTGTCAGGACAGTGAGCTTCTCCGAGTCTGGCATAAAGGAGTCGGAGATAATCATAGATCTCAGTAGTCGTTCCCACGGTTGAGCGCGGGTTTTTACTGGTTGATTTCTGGTCAATGGCAATTGCCGGAGAGAGACCGGTGATACTTTCCACCTCCGGTGGTTCGATCTGGCCAATGAACTGACGGGCGTAACTTGACAGTGATTCGATGTAACGTCTCTGGCCTTCGGCATAGATGGTATCAAATGCGAGAGATGATTTTCCTGATCCCGACGGACCCGTGATCACAGTGAGTGAATGTCGCGGAAGACTGACATCAATACTTTTTAGATTGTGAACTTTGGCCTTAGTGACCTGAATTTTTTCCATGAAGCATTTTCTCCCGGAGATTAAGCGCTTCACTCAAAGCGAAAGCGCAGCCCCGGTAATCCGCCTGGTTTTTTCCAAACAAGCTGAAAGATGTTCCATGATCCGGACTGAAACGTGGATATGGTAATCCTAAAGTGATGTTGGAACCGATGAAACCCTGGCGTCCTTTGAAAACTCCAAGGCCCTGATCGTGAAAAAGATAAACCAGAAGATCCCGAGGGGAACTTTTTTCCAACAGCATTGTATCACCCGGGTAGGGTCCTGACATGTTTAAATCTTCTTCAACTCTTAGACGCTCAATGACCTTTTTGATCTTCGTATCTTCAGTACCGATCAAGCCGTTCTCACCGGCGTGTGGATTAAGTCCGGAAACAAGAATTCTTTCGATCGGCCATTTCCATTTTTTAAGTGATTTCAGAGCTCCACGGATACGGCGATAGACGAGTTCTTCAGTCAGCGTCGTACTCAATTGGTTGATTGCAACGTGATCTGTAACCAGGAGCACCTGCAGATCCGGTGATGAAAAATACATTCCCAGATCATTGTTCTTAAAATGCGAACGGAAGAATTCAGTGTGGCCAGGATGATGAGGAAACTGATCTTTGGAAGTCGGAAGTGTAAACAGGATGGAGCCCGTGTCCTTGCAAAACTTCATCGCCTCTTTAATTGCCGAAAAACTTTGAGAACCTTTTTGATTCATCCACTTAACTTCTAATTCAACACCGGCGATGTTCACCTTGTTAGCTGAAATAGCATGAGGGATGGAAAGTGCGGTGAGTGTTTCAGCGACAGAGGACTTGTAAGCGAAAAGTTTCAGATGGCGACACGAATCACCCAGCATGAGACATGATTTAAAAAGAACTTCGAGACCTATTCCCTTTTCATGCCCTTGAGTGATCGCAATTTTCATCAGAGAAGGTTTTTGATGTAGTAGTTGGCGTACTCGCGGTCAAACCAGTTTGAGCTGACAGACTTACCTTTGGTCACAAAAATTTCATTCTGAATCTGTTCTTTGGCGCGGATAAATTCCTGCGACTCAACCAGGTCTTTTTTCTGCACATAGAAAACGTGTAGGTTCCCGCCCAGATTAACCGTCGATGAAAATGAACCTTCTGCTGTTGGCTTCAGGGCCGAAGCAAGTTCCTTGTTGAGTCCATCTTCACTCAGATTATCAATCTGGTTTGTTTCGAGTGAGCGATACTCTTCCGGAAGTTTGCCGGTCAACTGATAATCCTTGAGCACGGCCAGAAAGCGCTGCTGGTTCTTATCCACAAGGTTTTTCTCTGAGATGTAAAAATCCACAAGATTGTATTTGAAAGCGAGAGCATTGTTAGAGCTGTTGCGGCGATAATACTCGTTTTTAATTTCCTGCTCGGTCACAGTGATCAGGGGAGCAATAATTCGGGTGGCGAAAATATTGTATTCCATCGTTTCGCGGATGATTTCAAAATACTCTTCGAAGGTAATGCTTTTCGATTTCAGAAACGTAAGAAGATCTGCGCGCTTGAGACCAAGTCTTTCTTCCGTCATCTTGATGCGAGATTCGACGGCATCATCATTAATCACGTAGCCCTGAGCATTGATCTTGTCGCGGATGATGAAGGCTTGAATCATGAGATTCAGGAGCTCTTTATTGTCGTACTTAGCTTTGTTGTACACGACCGGAGAAATTTCTTTCCGGGCAGGGAGGGTATCATCAATGCGCTTTAATTCTGAAAGGGAGAAGACCCGGGTGTTAACAACGGCGACGATTTTATCGAGAAGTTTGTCCTGGGCGTGAGCAGAACTCACACCCAGAATAAATATAAGAAATAATGTTTTCACAGACCTTCAAGGGTTAGAGATTCCCATTGATTTTGATATCTGCGCCCTTCTGAAGTCCGGCGAAATAGCTCTCAATCATGGCGTCTCTTTTTTTATCGTAGATGACCTTCTTGTACAAGTCCTTGTCGATCTGGCCTAACGACTTCACGCCCAAGACTTTGATTACGTGGTAACCCATCTGAGTGCGAACAGGCTTAGTGATATATCCGTCTTTCTGACCCTTAATGGCCTCGAAATATTCCGGAGCAAGTCTTGTCGGTGGCTGGTAACCAAGATCTCCCCCAACCGGAGCACCGGTTGTTTGAGAGAATTTGTTCGCGAGCTTGGCGAAATCTTCCGGGCTTTTCTGGAGCTGAGTATAGATCGCCATACTTTGATCAAGAGCGGCTTCTACTTCGGCCGGGGTCGGTTCAGCACGAAGACGGTAAAGAATATGAGCTGTCCGGTATTCTTTGTTTCCTTCAGTCTCATAGTATTTTTTTACATCATCATCAGAGACAGTGATCTTCTTAAATTCATTCTCGAGATCTTTTGAAATCTGAGCGTGGTAAAGAATATCTTCCTGGCGGGCAATGACTGTTGGGTCTTTGTCGAGCCCGGTCTTCTTCGCTTTCTGAATGCCAAGCTCTCTCTTGATGAGATCCTGCATTGAAACTTCTTTATTGATCTTTCTCTGACCAACAAATTTTAAATTCTGAAGATGGTAATCTTCGAATTGTTTTTTAGTAATTGCGCGGCCATTTACTGTCGCCATGACAGTGTCTTTTTGCGCGAAAGCTGTTGCCATCATCATGAAGGCTACGAAAACGAAGAGTATTTTCTTCATACACATCCCTGGTTTTATTGAATCTAATAAAAACGGTATCATGCACCCAGATTTGCTGCAATATGTTTTGCAAATTCCAGAAGCATTTGGTGATTCACAGATTCTTTAAAGAGGGCACTGACTGAGCTGTCAGGATTCAGTTTATAAAGTTTGGGTTTGTTCATGAAGAAGTTCAGCATCTTATCCCGTAGCTGATGATTATGGTCGAGTATTTCCTGTTCGAAATACATGTGAATGCTGGTACCGGAAACTTTCACCAGGCGCAGCCCCAGTGGTTGGAAGAATAGTCTCGCGCGCAGAATGGAGTAAAGTGCTTCGAGTTCGCGTGGTGTGATTCCGAATGAATCGGTCACTTCGGTGATGATCTCTTCGAGGTGAGCGAGAGTCCGCGTATTTGAAAGTCGTTTGTAATATTTGAGTCTCAAGGCCGCATCTTCAATGTAGCGGTTAGGAATGAATGCCGAGAAAGCTGCCTGGATTTCCATGTTCTTCACAGAAACTCTTTGTTCTCCGCGAATTTCTTCAATCGCTTCCTGCAGAAGATCCATGTAGAACTCAAGTCCGATCGCCTCAATGTGACCAGACTGTTCTCCGCCCAGAATGTCTCCTGCTCCCCGCAATTCCATATCACTCGATGCGAGGGCAAAACCCGAGCCCATTTCAGCATACGTCTGCAGTGCCTGGAGTCTTTTTTGCGAGAGATCGGAAAGTACCCTGTGCCCGGGAACCATGAAGTAGGCATAGGCCTTTCTGTCGGATCTTCCGATTCTTCCTCTTAACTGGTGAAGCTGGGCTAGACCGTAAGTGTCGGCGCGATCGATGATCATCGTGTTGGCATTTGGAATATCTATTCCGGATTCAATGATGGTTGTTGAAAGGAGAATGTCGCTCTTGTGATCATAGAAATCATTGATACGTTTTTCTAATTCTCTTTCGTTCATTTGTCCGTGCGTGACACTGATGCGCGCCTTGGGGACAAGTTTCTTCAGATAAAGTTCATGATCTTCAATGTCATGAACGCGGTTGTGGACGTAATAAACCTGTCCTCCCCTGCCGAGTTCTTTTTCAATGGCCGATTTCAAAGTGAGGTCGTCGTCTTTGATGATGTATGTCTTGATCGATTGCCTTCTCGGAGGGGCAGTCTGAATAAGAGAGAGATCACGGATTCCCAGGAAGGAAAGCTGGAGCGTCCGCGGAATTGGTGTTGCGGTCATGGTCAGAACATCAATACCGCTTCTCATGACTTTCAATTTTTCTTTATGGGCAACACCGAAGCGGTGCTCTTCATCAATCACGAGAAGGCCGAGATCATAGAACTCGAGCTTGTCCGAAAGAACGGCATGGGTACCAATCAGAATATCCACTTTTCCATCAGCAACTGCTGCCATGACTTCAGTTTTTTGCTTGGCCGTTTTAAATCGTGAAATGAAATCAATATTCACCGGGAAGTTTTCGAATCTTCTTTTGAACGAATGAAAATGCTGAAGCGCCAGAACAGTTGTGGGTACCAGTACCACGACCTGCTTCTTATCCAGCACAGCCTTCATCGCCGCTCTCATAGCGACTTCAGTTTTTCCGAAGCCTACATCTCCGCAGACCAGGCGATCCATTGGATACTGATTCTGCATATCTTCGAGAACATCATGTATCGCTCTTTCCTGGTCCGGCGTTTCTTCGAAAGGAAATGCCAGTTCAAATTCTTTAAAGAGATGATCCGGAGGAGAATAGGGAAATCCGCCATGGAGCTTTCTTTCGGCCTGAAGTTTCAGAAGATCGAAAGCGAGTTTCTTTACTGAGCCACGGGCCTTATTTTTAAGTTCAGAAAACTTTTTGGACTTAAGCGATGCAACTTTGATTCCGGAAGATGCATCAGCGTGCTTCTGAATCAGGTTAAGTTTATAAACGGGGACGTATACTTTATCTCCGTCCTCGTAGTGAATGACGACGAAATCATTTTTCTGATCCATCGCTTCGATGGTTTCCAGACCCTTATAAACACCTATCCCGTAGTCTCTGTGGATAACGTAATCATTTATTTTGAGAGTTGCGAGCTGTTCGGCAAAGAGATCCTTGTTTGCACTTCTGGCCTGCTTCGCTTTTTTCTTTTTCACAGCGAAGAAATCGCCCTCGGCCAGTACAAAAATTCCTTCGCTCTTATAATAGAAGCCTTCATCCAGGCGGCCGGAAACGAAGTTAAGTCTTTCACCAATTTCCGTCAGACCATTTTCTTCGAGAAGAAACTGCATTTCCTGCCGTGATTGCTCAGAACGGTAATTGACCACAAGGTTTCCGCGCACACTCAGTTCTTTCTTCAGAACCTTTAGACTGGCCTTGATGTATTCAAAACGGTTATCGGTAGTGACTCCCGCAGCACGTAGTTTTGTTGAAAGGAATGTTTTCAGGTTTTCAAAACCCAGATGGAGTTCTCCTGTAAACGGAGTGTCGAGATCAACGGAGATATCAAGCTGATCCACAAAAAGTTTTTTCTTTCCTGGTAGAACCAGGTCTTTGACATAGAAGTTAGACAGTTCCGGGGTGACGGTGCTGGATTCCACATCATCGGCCACCTGCTCAAAATCTTCTTCCTGCTGGGCAAAGAACATTTCGAGATTTTTCTGTCCATTATCGGCATTGAAAAAAGTGACCTTGGTATTTTCTGGAAGGAAATCAATGAGAGTTTTTGGGTTCCCAAAAAACAGAGGAATAAAGAGTGGATAATTTTCGAACAGCTGTCCTTCCGACAGTTTCTGGAAAATCTGTTTTCGTGCCTCGTATTTATTTTTGAATGATGGCTGTGGCTGGGGAATTTTTTCACGAAGCAGTGTTGTATAGGGATCTTTCGCCAGAAATCCTGCACCGGGAACAAGCATCAGTTCATTAAATGTTTTTTCACGGATGGTTTTCTGCGTTTCGAGATCAATAGAGAACATCTCTTCAATCAAATCGTCAAAATACTGCAGCCTGACTGGCGGATGAGACACGGGATAAATATCAAAAATCTCACCCCGGCGGGAAAAAGTGCCCGGCTCTTCAATCGTGCTCGACGGGTAATACCCCATCTTGGACAATTGTTGGGCAAGATCGAGCGGTGAAATAATGTCGTCTTTTTTCAGGGTAAAGGAATTCTCTTTAAAAAATTCTGCAGGTGGTCCAAGGAGGAGCGCGCCCTCCCAAGTCGTAATGATAATCACGGAAGAATTTTTTTGAAGCCTTTGAATAACTGCCCAACGCGCCAGTAGGGCCGATTCCGAGGTCTGAATGGAGGAATAAAGCGAGTGATTGTGACCAGGATAAAAATGAACACTACCCAGATGCTTCAGGGCTTCATAGGCCTCTTCAGCTTCATCCTGATCTGAACAAACAATGAGATGGGTGTCTTTGAACAACAGATCTTTAAAATAACTGCCCGCAAGAAGACACCACTGATTAGTGGATGCGCCCTTCAAAGAGAGCTTTTCCTGATTGGCCAACCAGTACTGAATTTTGTTTGCCACACCACCAAAAAGGGCCACGATTTATTCCGACGAAAAGGGTTCTATTAAATGAATATGGAGCCTTTGCGCGCGGCTCCGTTGTTTGCAATTTCAAGTGTCTAGTAAAATAAAATCTTTCCTCTTTTCACTATCTTTTGTATCTTAAAAATACTTTTTTCCGACCAATTATTTGAGTGGAGACTTCCATGACCCCAACTTCTTTTGATGGCTTAATGCCAGTTGTTATCTTCATGGGAATTGCAGTGGCGCTTTTCTGGGGCGGACACTTCGCTTCTGTTCTTCTGGCACCATCGAAACCATCGCATCTCAAATCTACTCCTTATGAGTGTGGTGAGCAACCTGTTGGTTCAGCATGGTCGATGTTCAACGTACGCTTTTACGTAGTCGGACTTATCTTCATTATCTTCGACGTTGAATCTGTTCTCATGTTCCCGGTAGCAGCTATCTTCAGAGAACTGAATGATATGGGCCAAGGGGCATACGCTCTGATTGTTTTCCTGAGTTTTATTTCCATTCTTGTTGAAGGAATTGCTTACTGCTGGAAGAAAGGTGATCTCGACTGGGTGAAATCATACCAGGTCAGTCACAAAAAAAGGTCTTAAGTTATGAACCAAACAGTTGTCTCTTACCTCGCGCAATATGAGTTCTTTGATTCATTATTAGCTTTGTTCGGTGGGAATCAGAGTCTCCTCGCTTTTGCGATCTTCCTGATTTTCGCCGTTGCGATTGTCGGAATGGCCGCAACGATTGGCGGACTCGGTACATATGCGGAAAGAAAAATCTCTGCTGATATCCAGGCTCGCATTGGTCCCAATCGCGTCGGCCCTTACGGAATTCTTCAGTTCCTTGCTGATGGTGTGAAGATGATGACGAAAGAAGATGTCATGCCATTTTCGGCAGACAAATTTCTTTTTTATCTGGCACCGATGCTCGCTCTCGTGGGTGTTTTTGCAACTCTCGCAGTTCTTCCGTTCTCAACTGGCTTCATTATGGCCGACCTGAACGTTGGGATCTTTTATCTCATCGCAATTTCTTCACTCGTTGGTGTGAGTGTATTCCTTGGTGGATACGCTTCTAACTCAAAGTGGTCGATGCTCGGTGGTATGAGAGGGGCTTCTCAGATTATTTCTTATGAAATTCCCGTGACCATCTCTATTCTTGCGATCACTCTTCTCGCCGGCGGAATGGGCTTCGGAACA